>DASSWC010000236.1:0-6190 GCA_035705395.1 Pricia sp.
GGCCCTGTCGGGTCAAAACGATGGCCACCGGCCCGTCTGTATGTTCGAGGGCGGCCCGCCAGGCATGGGCGGTCTCGTTGGCATCCGCCGGCCGTATGGTGGTCATGTTGGGCACGGAACGTAGCCCTGCCAATTGTTCCACCGGCTGGTGGGTCGTACCGTCTTCCCCAAGGCCGATACTGTCATGCGTAAACACATAGATGGGCCGAATGCCCATGATGGCCGCCAATCGCATCGGGGGACGCATATAATCGGAAAATATCAGAAATGTAGCCCCATAGGGAATAAGGTATCCGCTCAGCGCCATCCCGTTCAATATAGATCCCATGGCATGCTCCCGAATCCCGAAATGGAAATTTCGGCCTGCGGGATGGTTCGCGGAAAAAGAGTCATAATCCTCCAGCAACGTAGCGGTCGATGGTGCCAGGTCCGCCGATCCGCCTACCAGGTTGGGGAGGTATTTGGCAATGGCGTTCAAGGTCTTTCCCGACGCCTTCCGGGTCGCCATTGTATCGCCGGGCTTGAATTGGGGCAGTTTGTCCTTCCATCCTCCGGGCAGCTTTCCTTGGGTCACTGCTTCATATTCCTCGGCCAAATCGGAATATTTTTTCTTGTATTCCTTAAAAAGGGCGTTCCAATCCGCTTCTTTCTGAGCTCCCCTTTCACCGGCCTTACGGTAAAAATCCCTGACCGCATCGGCAACGACGAAATGCTTGTCCGGATCGAAATCAAAATTTTCCTTGACCAGGCGTACTTCATCGGGACCTAGTGGTGATCCGTGGGCCCCTGCGGTATCGACCTTGTTCGGGCTACCGTACCCGATGTGGGTACGCACTTTGATCAACGAGGGCTTGTCGGTGTGTTCCTTAGCCTTTTCGATGGCTTCGGATATCATCTGCCGGTCATTGCCGTCGGCCACTTCTTGCACGTGCCACCCGTAGGCCCTAAATCGTGCCGCCACATCTTCGTCGAAAGCGAGATCGGTATCGCCTTCGATGGTAATATGGTTATCGTCGTACAGATAGATCATATTGCCCAATTTAAGGTGGCCCGCAACGGAGGCGGCCTCCGAAGCCACACCTTCCATCAGGTCGCCGTCGCTACAAATGGCATAGATATGATAGTCAAAAAGGTCGAAATCCGGTTTGTTAAACCGCGCGGCCATGTATTTTTGGGCGATGGCAAAACCTACGCCGTTGGCGAATCCCTGTCCCAATGGACCGGTGGTCACCTCTACCCCTTCTGTCAAATGGGATTCCGGATGGCCCGGGGTCTTGCTGTGCAATTGCCTAAAATTCTTTATATCGTCCAGGCTCAACCCATATCCGGTTAGGTGCAGAAAACTGTATTGCAGCATACAAGCATGCCCGGCGGAAAGGATAAACCGGTCCCGATTCGCCCAGTTGGGATTTTTGGGATTGTAGTTCATGGCCTCCGTCCACAGCACATGGCCCATGGGCGCCAGCGCCATTGGCGTTCCCGGATGCCCCGAGTCGGCCTTTTGAACGGCATCGGCCGAAAGTATGCGTACCGTGTTTATTGCTTCTTGTTCTATCGTATCTGTCTTGGAATCCATATAAATTATTTTGGCTAAATATATTGAATTATGAGAACAATGCCGGTCTTATAAAATGAAAAAGTAAAACGAATCCTTTCAAGATGTCTGACCGCCATTCCCGATCAATGAGCAAACCGAAGCGGATTTTTAAGACAACGCGGCCAAAGCGTACTTCAGGAGGCCAGATATTGTAACACGTTCCTTTCGATACGCCTGTTGATATCCGAAATATCGGCTTTGACGAAGCCTTCCCCGGTAATGTTTTCGTAGAGTTCGATATAGCGTTCGGATACGGTTTCGATGTAGGCATCGGACATTTCGGGGACCGACTGGCCCTCGAGGCCCTGGAATCCGTTTTGGATGAGCCATTGCCTTACGAATTCCTTGGAAAGCTGTTTTTGGGGCGCTCCCCTATCCTGCCGTTCTTGATAGCCCTCGGCATAAAAATAGCGGGAGGAATCCGGGGTGTGGATCTCATCGATCAACACAATGTCGCCCTTCTTGCTCTTTCCGAACTCGTATTTGGTGTCGACCAGTATCAGGCCGCGTCCGGCGGCGATTTCGGTTCCCCTTTGGAACAGGGCCCGGGTGTATTTTTCCAATATCCGGTACTCTTCCTCCGTAACGATTTTCCGCTTGAGGATGTCCTCCCTGGAGATATCCTCGTCGTGGTCGCCTTTTTCCGCCTTGGTGGCCGGGGTGATGATCGGTTCGGGAAATTTGTCGTTTTCAAGCATGTGTTCGGGCATTTCAACACCGCAAAGCATCCGTTTTCCAGCTTTGTATTCCCTTGCCGCGTGGCCGGAGAGGTATCCCCTGATTACCATTTCAACCTTAAAAGGCGCACAGGCAAGGCCTATTGCCACGTTGGGATCGGGAGTGGCCGTCAACCAGTTCGGAACGATATCGGCGGTAGCCGCCATCATTTTTGTGGCAATTTGGTTCAAGATCTGGCCCTTATAGGGAATCCCCTTGGACATCACCACGTCGAAAGCGGACAGGCGATCCGTGGCCACCATGACCAGCACATCGTTTTCCAGGGCATATACCTCGCGTACCTTGCCCTTGTAAACGCTTTTTTGGGTGGGGAAATTAAAATGGGTTTCGGTTATGGTGTTGTTCATCGTTCCGATTAGGGGGGGTAGTGAAAAAATAAACTCCTATTCTTCTTTCAACTTTGATGCTCAATTTTCTTATAGGCCGCGATCACTTTCTTGACCAGTTTGTGGCGAATGACATCCTTATCGTCCAAATATATGATTTCGATACCGGGTACATTTTTTAGGATCAAAAGCGCCTCCTTGAGTCCCGATATCGTTCTTCGGGGAAGGTCGATCTGTCCCGGATCACCATTGATCAGAAATTTGGCGTTCTTTCCCATCCGGGTGAGGAACATTTTCATCTGGGCGTGGGTAGTGTTCTGGGCCTCGTCGAGAATGACGAAGGCATCGTCAAGCGTCCGTCCCCTCATAAAGGCCAAGGGGGCGATTTGGATGGTACCGTTTTCGATCAGGTGTGCCAATTTTTCGGCGGGAATCATGTCCCGTAAACCGTCGTAGAGCGGTTGCATGTATGGATCCAGCTTTTCCTTGAGATCACCGGGCAAAAAGCCCAAGTTTTCTCCGGCCTCGACCGCAGGCCGGGTCAAAATGATCCGTTTTACCTGCTTTTCCTTGAGGGCCTTTACCGCCAGGGCCACGCCCGTATAGGTCTTTCCCGTTCCGGCGGGACCGATGGCAAAGACCATATCGTTCTTTTTCGCCGCATCGACCAGTTTGCCCTGGTTGACCGTACGCGCCTTGATCAACCGGCCGCTTACCCCGTGGACCAAAGTCTCACCGCCGTCCTGGGGCAACTCGTAATCCGAAGGTTCACTGCTGGTCAGCACCCTTTCGATACTATTCTCGTCCAATTGGTTGTATTTGGCAAAATGTGTAGTGAGCATATCGAACCGGCGATCGAATTCCTCCAGCCTTTCTTCGTCGCCATAGACTTTGATTCTGTTCCCCCGGGCGACAATTTTGAGTTTCGGGAAATACTTCTTCAGCAAATCGATATTTTGGTTCCGATGCCCAAAAAATTCCCTAGGGCTAATCTCAGTAAGTTCCAGGACGAGTTCGTTCAAAAAGTATGGATTTTAAAATGAAGGCCTGCAAATTATTTCGCTTGGCTGTTTATTTGTTCTAATTTTGCAGGGCAGCCCCCATTATGGGTTCTACCACAAACTTAATCAAAAATCGGTTTGCGTTCACAAAAAGATATCAAGAGTGTTGTATGGCCATCATAACCCTGACTACGGATTTCGGACTCAAAGACCATTTTGTAGGTACGTTGAAGGGAACGATCTATAAGGAGCTAGCCGACGCAAAGATTGTAGATATTTCGCATAACATCGCCCCGTTCAATATTCAGGAGTGCGCCTACATTCTTGAAAATTCCTATAAAAGCTTTCCCGAAGGCAGCATCCACATCGTTGGGGTGGATTCGGAACCCACGGTGGAAAACCAGCATATCGCCGTTTTGGTGGACGGGCATTATTTTATCGTGGCCAACAACGGTGTAATCGGTTTGATCACCTCGGAAAAAAAACCGGATAAGATAGTCGAGATCAACATTCCCAATCCCGATAACGGATCCTTTCCGGTGATGGACGTGTTCGTGAAGGTAGCCTGCCATCTTGCCCGGGGCGGCACCCTTGAGGTAGTCGGAAAACCTTTCAACGCCCTAAAGGAACTTCGTGAATTTTCACCGAGCGTAACCGAAAACGGTAAAAAAATCATTGGCAGCGTCATCTATATCGACAATTACGGCAATGTCGTGACCAATATTTCCAAGAACTTTTTGGAAGCCAATCGGCAGGGGCGGGATTTCGAGATCAGCGCCCGGACAATCAAAATACATCGCATCCACAATAAATACAGCGACCTGATCGATTTCGACCTCGAAAAAAACCAGCGTAAAGGTGCGGGGGACCTCATGGCCCTTTTCAATTCCGCCAACTACATCGAACTGGCCATTTACAAGAGTGACCTCAATACCGTTGGGGGGGCCTCAACCTTGTTGGGATTGGATTATCGGGACACGGTAAGCGTATCCTTTGTTTAGAATCCGTGGTTTTGAGTTGAAAATTTACAATGCATTCGAGGCAACCCGATCCTGATCGATTTTTAGGGTTCCGAGATATTCCACCAAATCGATCAGGTCGTCTTTGGACATGATTTTGGCCAGGCCCTCGGTCATCAAGGAAGTGTCCATCGCCTCAAGGTTTTCGATTTCGGCCAAGGGAATTTCCTTTTGGGTACCGCCCATCATTTTTAAGGTGAGCACGTCTTCGGAACGGCTCAGGATATACCCGGTGGCCGTGCTGCCATCCTTCATCTTTACGGAATACCCCTCATACCCAAAATTGATGCCCGCACTAGGATAGATGATACTGGAATATAAAAACTGCTTGGAAAGTTTGTTACCGATGTCGCTAAGCGCCGGACCGAATTCCATACCGGTCGTTCCCGCCACATGGCACGAACTGCAATAGGTAGCATAAATTTTGGCGCCCTGTGCGATATTCCCGGTGCGTTGCACCAGGGCATCGATATTTAGTTCCTGGTCCGTATTTGAGTCGAGATATCGTGGGGCGTTGGTGCGGATCTCGTCGTTCCAACTGGTCATTAATTTCAAGACCGCGGCCGTTTTGTGTTCTTGCGGCAACTTCCCATTTTCCAACAAGCCATATAGTTCTTCCTGTCCTTCGCCGGTATTGCCCAAAGCCTCTACCGCCCTTTGGATCAGAGGAAATGGCAAAGATCCCGATTGGATGTTCTGGGACAACAGGGCGATCGCATCCGGATTCGAAAGGCTGTTCATTACCCCCAACACTTCCATCTTTGATGACTCGGGCGCATCGGATTTCAGGAAAGCGTTTACCAAACCACTACCTCCGAATTCGAACAATACCCCGGCGGCCTCTTTCCGCAAGGCCTCATCGGTACCGGTTACCACAAAATCGAAAAGGGCTTCGTTCCGGTCCCTAAACTTAAATTTTTTAATGGCCATCAACCATTCGGGCGTACCCTTGATGCGTGGCAAAACGTTCTTGACCCGACGGATGTTTTGCGGCGAAGCGTTCAGGAAATCCGTATCAAGCTGGCCTACCGCATACGCTTGAATCGATGCGTCCAAGGGATGGTTTATATTTAAAAAGGAAAGAAGGATGTCGTTTTTTCGGGGATTTTCCTTAAAGCTAAAGGCGCGAAAATAGGAAGGCAGCTCCTTTTCGGATACGTCTTGGTCGCGTATGATTTCCGCCAGTAGGGGGACCGATGCGGATGCCCGGGAACGCCAGACGATATCCTTTCCCTTTTCATCCATCCAATCTTCCCCTACCCTATTTTTCCACGCCTTAAAATACAGGTCCGGAAACCTATCGGATCCGATACCCAAGGCCTCGAGATACCATCGATCCCCGGCTTCGTAGCCTTGTGCCAGTGAAGCCCAGAGCTCCGCTGCCTTGGGAGTTCCCAAATGTCTTAGGGCGATGGCCGCTTCACGGCGCACCTGGGGAGAATCATCCATGACCATCTTCTCGACATAAGGTTCCAGATCATCCTTTGCCAGATACCGGGCCATGCGGAT
>DASSWC010000237.1:0-20125 GCA_035705395.1 Pricia sp.
TATGGGTCGACCTGCGCGACCGCTATGGCATTACCCAACTGGTTTTTGACGAAGACCGTACCTCGTCAGAACTTCTGGAGCGCGCCCGGGAACTCGGCCGCGAATATGTAGTACAGGTCAAGGGCCGGGTCATCGAAAGGGCTTCCAAGAACCCCAACATACCCACGGGAAACATCGAGGTACTCGTTGAAGGGCTCACCGTGTTGAACAGCTCAAAAACCCCTCCCTTTACCATCGAAAACGAAACGGACGGCGGGGAAGACCTGCGGATGAAGTACCGCTATCTCGACATCCGAAGGAATCCTGTAAAAAACAATCTTATTTTCCGTAGTAAAGTCACTATGGAAGTCCGTAAATTCCTCTCCAATCAAGGTTTTATCGAGGTCGAGACGCCCTATCTCATAAAATCCACCCCCGAGGGTGCCCGCGATTTTGTGGTGCCCAGCCGGATGAACGAGGGGCAGTTCTACGCGCTTCCACAGTCTCCCCAGACCTTTAAACAGCTACTGATGGTTGGTGGATTGGACAAGTACTTTCAGATCGTAAAATGCTTTAGGGACGAGGACCTACGTGCCGATCGCCAACCGGAGTTTACCCAGATCGACTGCGAAATGGCCTTTGTGGAGCAAGAGGATGTGCTGGAAACTTTCGAGGGACTTACCAAACATCTGCTCCAGGAAATCAAGGGGGTCGAAATTATCGATTTTCCGAGGATGACCTACGACGATGCCATGCGTATTTATGGTACCGACAAACCCGACATCCGCTTCGGCATGAAGTTTGGTGAGCTGAACGCCGTCGCGCAGCATAAAGATTTTAAGGTCTTCAACTCCGCAGAACTGGTCGTGGGCATTGCTGTACCGGGCGCGGCCGGCTATTCCCGAAAGGAAATCGATGCGTTGGTCGATTGGGTCAAGCGGCCACAGGTCGGGGCTAAAGGCATGGTCTACGTCAAATGCCTGTCCGACGGCCAGGCGGGCAACGAAGATGACAGCTACAAATCCTCCGTGGATAAATTTTACGACCAGGACGATCTGGCGAAGTGGGCGAAAGCCACTGGGGCCAAAAAAGGGGATCTGATCTGCGTGCTTTCCGGAGATGCGCACAAGACCCGTACCCAACTCAGTGCGCTTCGTATGGAAATGGCGGGGCGGCTCGGGCTGCGAAAACCGGACGTGTTCGCCCCGCTTTGGGTCACCGATTTCCCATTGTTGGAACGCGACGACGAGACCGGAAACTACCACGCCATGCACCATCCGTTCACGTCCCCAAAACCGGGCCAGCTCAAACTGCTGGAAACCGATCCGGGTGCTGTCAGGGCCAACGCCTATGATCTGGTGCTGAATGGTAACGAAATCGGGGGCGGCTCGATCCGGATACACGACCGGGAAGTTCAGGGCACCATGTTCCGCCATCTGGGTTTTACCCCTGAAGAGGCCAAGGCCCAGTTTGGTTTCCTGATGGATGCCTTTGAATACGGCGCACCGCCGCATGGCGGCATCGCCTTCGGTCTCGACCGTTTGGTAGCCATTTTGGGCGGACAGGAAACCATCCGAGATTTTATCGCCTTCCCCAAAAACAACAATGGCCGCGACGTCATGATCGACGCGCCGGCACCGATCGACGAAGCACAGTTGAAGGAGTTAGGGTTAAAATAGGAGATAGACCAACGAAAAATACCCGACCGACAAATAAATCATGGGTTGCCCGGAATTGGATATCTTTGAAAGGCTAAGCTTTTCCAGTAATGAACGACCGACAAAAATCATGGATTGCCCGGTTCTTCAAATGGCGGTATAAAAACGTCTCCCACAAGACCTTTATCTATATTATGAGCGTGGTGGTAGGGCTCTTGGCGGGGCTGGCGGCCGTAATCCTGAAAAACCTCACCTATTTTATCGAAGCCTCCCTCGAAAAGGGCATTTTGATGTCCGATTATGGTTTATATTTTATCCTTCCCATCATCGGTCTCACCCTGGTCTATCTCTATGTAAAGTTCGTGCACAAAGAAAAGTTGCGGCTTGCGGTATCGGCAATTTTGTTCTCCCTATCCAAGGATAAAGGCGTAGTTGACCCCAAACAAATCTACAGCCGATTAATTACCGCCCCGCTTACGGTAGGTTTCGGGGGCTCAACGGGACTCCTAGGACCTGCGGTGGCTTCCGGCGCGGCCATCAGTTCATCTCTGGGCGGATTACTCCGTGTCAACGCCAAGACCCGCTCCCTGCTGGTCGCCTGTGCCTCTGCCGGGGCGATTGCCTCAATATTCCAGACCCCGATCGCGGCCATTATCTTCGCCGTGGAAGTATTCAGTCTCGACCTCACCATGGTCTCGATGTTGCCCCTCTTATTGGCGTCGATATCGGGCGTGCTGACGTCCTATTTTTTTATGGGCAATGAGGTGCTCTTCAATTTTATAATTACCGAGGCCTTTGAGGTCAAGGATACGCTTTTTTACATCGTGCTGGGCATCGGTACAGCCTTCGCCTCGATCTATTTTACCAAAATGTATTTCGGTATTCACAAGCTTTTTGAGCCTTTGGGAAGTCCAAAATACAAATTGCTGGTCGGGGGGCTCGCCATAGGGGTCATGCTCTATTTTATTCCCCCCCTGTACGGTGAGGGTTTGGGTTTTATCAACAGCCTGCTGCGCGGCGACCACTTGGCGGCCTTGGGCAAAACGCCGTTCGACAGGTATACCGACACTATTTGGGTGGTTATCGCCCTACTGGCGGGCATCACCATTTTTAAGGCCGTGGCCATGACCACCACGTTGGCCGCGGGCGGGGCGGGTGGCACCGTTATTCCCACCATGGTCATGGGCAGTGCCCTGGGCAACGTATTGGCCAAGATTATCAACCATTCGGGAATGGGGTTCGCCGTTTCCGAGAGCAACTTTACCCTGATCGGTATGTCGGGGTTGATAGCAGGGGTACTGCATGCCCCCTTGACCGCCATATTTTTAATTGCCGAGATTACGGGGGGATATGCCCTTTTTGTGCCGCTGATGATTACGGCCTCGATATCCTATCTTATTACCAAGAACGCACTCGATTACACCATCTACACCCGCGAATTGGCGGAAAGCGGTAGCCTATTGACGCACGACAAAGACAAGACGGTACTGACTTTTATGGAACTCGACGAGGTCATAGAAAAAAATTTTAAAACGGTACGCCCCGATATGACCCTGGGGGATATGCTGCACGAATCCGTCTCCAAATCGACCCGAAACCTCTTTCCGGTGGTGGACGAAAATGGGGCCTTGGTGGGCATTGTGCTGTTAGACGATATCCGGGAATTTATGTTCGACACCTCGCTTTACAAGTCCACTACCGTCGCCAGCCTCATGCAAGCCTCACCCGAGCATATTTTTTATGAAAAGGATACGATGCAAAAAGTGATGGAAAAATTCCAGACCAGCGGGGCTTGGAACCTGCCTGTCATCAAGGATGGGAAGTACTTGGGATTTGTCTCCAAATCGAAGTTGTTGACAGCCTATCGCCGAGAGTTGATCAATTTTACGAGATAGTCCTTGACCGTGCATGCGTTGACTACTTTCAAGGTCACCGTATACGATGACCCACTTACGGCGGCCCGACCCCCATTTTCGGTTTCTTTTCCCTAACTTTGAAGGCTATGAAATACCTAATCATCCTCGTAGTACTCGCCTCTTTCGCATCCATTGCCTACGGTTTTTCGATTCAGGAGGAAGATTTGGCACTTGCCAACAAGTATATCGGTTTCGGTACGGTCGGACTATTTCTGGTCGCCATGCCGCTTTTCCTCATTAAGTATACCCGTGGTAAAAACATGAAAGATTATATGCTCAACGAGGAAAATATTCATAAAATGCGGAATAGGGAGAAGGAAAGGGAAAAGAACCAAAAGGAATGAACAGGTTCCAACCCGGATGGATTGCAATCCCACAGAATCGCTAGACCTTTCCGTTTCACGAACAGCAAGACGGTTCTGGAGGCCCGTCGGTAGACTACTTTGTTCCCGGATCGAACATTATCAACGGCGCTTTGGGTTCGTGCCACCTTTCATCAAATCTTTTCATAAAGGAAATACTCAGTTCAAGTTCCGTTTTTGGATAAAAAACCGTTTTAGCAGGTCGCTAGCCTCGTTCTCCAGTATTCCGCCCAAAATTTCGGTCTTGGGATGCAGTTTTGTGCCCATAACACCGCAGCCCCGTTGAGGGTCGGTCGCCGCATAGACAATTTTCGGAATCTGGCTCCAATACAAGGCCCCTGCGCACATTTGGCAAGGTTCCAAGGTCACATAGAGTGTACAACCGTGCAGATACTTGCCTCCTAAAAAATTGGCCGCCGCGGTAATGGCCTGCATCTCGGCGTGGGCGGTTACATCGTTCAGCTGTTCGGTCAGGTTGTGGGCGCGGGCGATGATTCGATCTTGTACAACGATGACCGCACCAATCGGCACCTCACCCTTTTCGAACGCCGTTTCGGCTTCTTGTAGCGCTTTTTTCATGAAATATATGTCGTCGAAGGGAAGGATCATCTGCGGCTATTGAATGTCAATAGTATGAAATATTGTTTGGGGTACAAAAAAGAAGTATCTCATTTTTTTTGCCCCTTCTTAAAAAAATTCGTTGAAAGGTTTCTCGTACTGGAATGCAGGAAAAAATATAATAACCAGCCGTTTCATTTCATTATGGGCGGCTTCGTATTTAATTTCTGAGTGAATATGAAGTTGTAAAAAATGCTAGCTTTGCGTGTTCTAAGTTTATGGGATGCAAAAAAGCGTACTGGCACGAATTGATTCTCCCGAAGACCTTCGTGGACTACACCCTAGCGCTTTGCCCTTGTTAGCCCAGGAATTACGGGATTTTATTATCGATATGGTTTCGACCAAGGAAGGGCATCTGGGCGCTAGCCTCGGCGTGGTCGAATTGACCATTGCGCTACACTACGTCTTTGACACGCCCCGCGACAAACTGATCTGGGATGTCGGGCATCAGGCCTACGGACATAAAATACTGACCGGTAGAAAATCCGTTTTCGACACAAACCGCCAACTGGGCGGTATCAGTGGCTTTCCCAAACGCGGCGAGAGCGAATACGATGCGTTCGGAACCGGACACAGTTCCACTTCCATTTCCGCTGTTTTGGGGATGGCCATGGCATCGCGTTTACAGGGCCACGACCAAAGGCATCATATCGCGGTCATCGGTGATGCCGCCATCGCCAGTGGCATGGCCTTCGAAGCACTTAACCATCTGGGGTCGACGGAGGCCAACGTGCTTGTCATCCTAAACGATAACGCCATCGGCATTGATCCGAGTGTCGGTGCCCTAAAAAAATACCTGACGAATGTCAAAAAAGGTACTGCTAAGGAAGAGAATATTTTTGAATGCCTAAACCTCGACTACACCGGCCCGTTAGACGGCCATGACCTCGGAATTTTGCTCGGGGAGCTAGAACGTCTGAAATCAATCAGCGGCCCCAAATTACTACACGTTATCACCACAAAGGGGAAGGGCCTTCAACTAGCGGAGGCAGATCAGGTGGCCTACCACGCCCCCGGCAAGTTCGACCGATCGACGGGCGAACGACAGACCCATTCCGAATCCGGGCAGCCCCCAAAATATCAGGATGTCTTTGGCCATACCTTGGTCGAACTCGCCCGAAAAAATGAAAATATAATCGGGATCACTCCGGCCATGCCCACGGGAAGCTCCCTAAAATACATGATGGCCGAGATGCCCGACCGCGCCTTTGACGTGGGTATTGCCGAACAACACGCCGTTACCCTGGCAGCGGGCATGGCCGCCGAAGGCCTAGTGCCCTTCTGTACCATTTATTCCACTTTTTTACAACGTGCCTACGATCAGGTAATCCACGACGTGGCCCTTCAGAATATACCGGTCGTTTTTTGTCTTGACCGGGCGGGCATCGTCGGTAATGACGGGGCAACCCATCATGGGGTATACGATATGGCCTATTTGCGCTGTATTCCCAACCTTGTTATTTTTGCACCGATGAACGAGACGGAACTCCGCAATATCATGTACACCGCGCAACGGGGACTAGACCATCCCATTGCCATTCGGTATCCTAGGGGACGCGGGGTTCAGCCGGATTGGAAAACCACTTTTGAAAAAATCGAGATCGGAAGTTCACGGGAGCTTCAAAGGGGATCGAAAATCGCCATTTTATCCATCGGGCATATCGGAAATACCGTCGCCGAAGCCATCAAAGCACTCGAAACGGACGAAATCGGCCAACAGGCCATCGGCCATTATGATATGCGGTTCGTAAAACCCTTGGATAAACGACGGCTTTACCAAATCTTCGAGCAGTACGAACACATTTTTACGATTGAGGATGGGTGTAAGGCTGGCGGTTTCGGAAGTGCGGTACTGGAATGTGCCAACGAATCGGGGTTTCGCATTAACGTAATCATTCTGGGCGTAGATGACATTTTTGCGGGGCACGGTACGGTCGAAGAACTGCATGGGCTGACCCATATCGATGTGGCATCCCTAAAAACCCGGATAAAAATAGTGCTTGATGCATAAGGTCGCCTCTAATATCAAAAGTATCTTTATATTTTCCCTGCTCCGGCCAAGGGGTGTACGGCTGCATACTAAATTGAGGTCCAAATACTAAACTCCAAATTCATAAAAACATGATTTGTCACAGAAACATGACCTTTTACAAAACTAGAATCCGCAAAAATACAGACCCCTACCAAAAAAACCTGCCTCCCCACAATTACGCGAGTCGTCATTCTGGATTACCAAAATCGGTAGTCTTTTTTTTATTCACACTCTGCATCAGCCCGCTCTCCGCACAAGATCGGGATTCCCTTCCCCCGGAACGACCGGTCGATACTGTCGCTGTTGACACCACCGCCATCGATACCGTGGTCATCCGGAGGGAACAAGAAAAAATGGAATTCGTTCCGCGGAGTGTCGAACTCACCAACCCGGTCATCTCCTTTAGACAGACTGGAACCTTGAATGAGCCACCGCACCGGTTCCGGGTGCCCTCATTTTGGACGAACATCAACAAATTGGGCATCAACTTCAGCGAGGTGGCGTTTGTAAACTGGAGCGCGGGCGGCAATAATTCCATCGCCGCCTTGGGGAAAGCCCGTTTTGAGCGTAATTATAAGTTTCGCTATATTCAGTGGGATAATTACATGGACCTGCAGTACGGCCTTACCTTGCAAGAGGGACAAAAACTGCGCAAGACCGATGATGCCATCCGCGTGAGCTCTACCTTCGGCTTTCAACGGGATACGATCAGCAACTGGTACTATTCGGGAAAAGCGAATTTTAACACCCAATTCTCGAACGGGTACAAATACCCGGATAGAACCACTCCTATTTCCCGATTTATGGCCCCGGGGTATTCGTTTTTGGGTGTGGGGACCTCCTACATTACCAAGGACCAAAAATTCAATCTCTATATTTCACCACTTACCCAAAAAGCAACTTTTGTACTCGATCAGGATTTAGCGAACAAAGGGGCATTCGGGGTAGAGAGGGCCATTCTCGATATGGACGGAAATGTTATCGTACCGGGAGAGAATATCTTTTTGGAACTCGGTTTTCACGTGACCAATTCCTATGAAACACAGCTATGGAATAATGTGCTGCTCGATCACCGGCTCAGTCTTTACACGGATTATATCGAGAACTTCGGCAACATCGACATCGACTGGGAACTCAACGTTCAACTTAAGGTCAACAAGTATATCGTCACCAACATCGGTAGCCACATCATTTACGACGACAACATCCTTTTCGAAGAGGAAATCAATGCGCAGGGCGTTGTGGTGCAATCCGGTGAGCCCCGCGTACAGTTTAAGCAACTTTTGGGGGTCGGGGTTTCCTATGCTTTCTAAAGGGTCTTCCCCATAATTTTATTGTGGATATGCACGGCCGCACCGTCGGATAGGCTGGCCACGTAACAACAGGTATTCAAAAGAATTTCATAGACGCCGATTTCCGTATTACCGTAAAATTCCGGTAGGGTACGCAACATCAAGGTATCAAAATTGGATGCTTTATGTTCCTTTTTTGCCATCAGTGCATTGGAATACGTTTCCAAAATATCGGAGATAACGCGATACCCGGCAATCTCTTTTTCCCTCACCTCATGGGATCGGTACAGTTTTTCAATGCTCAAGGATATAATATCCTGTATCTGTGCCTGATAGTGGCTTTGATCCAACAACGCAGTATCGAATGTACCCTTAAGTATTTTATGTTCGTTGGCATCAAAGATGGCAGTAGCATCTTTTATTAACGTATTAATGGCCAAGGCCCGCAGATAGCTCAAGCGGTCTTCCTGAAAATCAAGGGAATAATATTTCTTGGTGTTGATGCTATCCTTCACCAAATTGATCAGATACTCGAGGGCGTACTCTTCGGAAATTAGTCCGAGATTGATACCGTCCTCAAAATCGATGATGGTGTAGCAGATATCGTCGGCCGCCTCTACCAGATAGGTAAGCGGATGTCGGGTATACGAAATGGCGGATCCTTTTCCGGTAGAAATCAGTCCCAATGATTCGGCGATTTCCTCGAATTCCTGTTTTTCCGATTGAAAAAATCCGAATTTTTTTTCCGCAATATGCTGGGTCGGTTTTTTGGGTAGGGATTCCTTCGGATATTTCATAAAAGCGCCCAAGGTCGCAAAACTAAGGCGAAGGCCTCCTTCTACCCCCTTTCTGGATTGTGTCAGCAGTCGAAAACCGTTGGCGTTGCCCTCGAAATCGACAAGGTCCTGGAATTGGGCGTCAGAAAGTACCGATCGGTATTTAGCACCTGGCCCTTTGACGAAAAATTCCCCAATTGCCTTTTCCCCGCTATGGCCGAAAGGGGGGTTGCCGATATCATGTGCCAACGCGGCCGCGGCCACTATAGCCCCGAAATCGTTGAAGCGATACCCCAGGGTTTCCCCCAGATGGGGATGCTTCTCAAGGATTTTTTTACCTGCGATGCGTCCCAGACTCCGTCCGACTACCGACACTTCAAGGCTGTGCGTCAATCGGGTGTGTACAAAATCCGTTTTCGATAGGGGGATAACCTGGGTTTTGTCCTGCAGGCTTCGAAACGCGGCCGAAAAGATAATCCGGTCGTAATCGACCTCGAAACCGAGGCGCGTATCATCCTGTTCTTTGCGTAGCCGTTTATGGGTGTCGCCATAACGTCTGAGGGATAGTAGTTCTTCCCAATCCATGATTGTTCCCGTTTTCTGGCTGCAAGATAAGATTTTTACGGCTTTTGTGTTTTTTGGACGTCATTCCAGCGATACCCAATACCGCTATTGCCTGGTCCCATTGCCAAAATCGGCGTGGCCTCCCACAGCATCCTGCAAAATCCATAATGTTCGTATATTGCGCCTGATTTAACCTTAACTTAACTTTAGCCTAAGAACGAATCTCCCTTAAGGGATCTAAACCCGTAACGTGATACGAATCAACCCATTGGTCATTGCCCTTCTTTTGCTGATACCACTCACGGCCCAATCCCAAGAAACCAACACCTATACCCCGCAGATCAACGGCATTGGAGGACAACCCAACGTACATGGTGAAGAAATCGACTTACGTATAAATGAAATTAACGCCAATAATGGTGAGCAAACCATCGTACCCATAGAAGAACACAACGCCCCGGCGTTCGGAAAAGGAATTTTCAATCTGATGGGGAGGGACAGTACATGGAGCATGAAAATCGGTGCCCGAATGCAGTTGCTGGCGACTGCCGACTGGAATATCGCTGGTAGCGGCGGTCTCGTTAGTCCCGAACAGTCTTTTTTGATACGCCGTGCCCGATTAAAGTTCGACGGCTTTGCCTATTCGCCGAAATTGCGGTATAAGATTGAGCTTGGCCTCTCCAATCGTGATCTTTCGGGGGCATCCGAATTTACCGGCAATGCCCCGCGCTATATTTTGGATGCCGTCGTCATGTGGAACTTTTACGAAAATTTCGAGCTTTGGTTTGGTCAGGCCAAATTACCGGGCAACATCGAGAGGGTCATCTCGTCCGGAAACCTACAACAGGTCGACCGGTCTCTATTGAACCGTTATTTTACCATCGATCGCGATATGGGCTTTCAGTTGAGGCACCGTTTCAAGCCATCGGAACGCTTTTTGATCCGTGAAAAATTGGCCCTTTCCCAAGGTGAAGGCCGAAATATCATTGCTGGCAATCTTGGGGGGCACCAATACACGGCCCGGCTCGAACTGCTCCCTTTGGGCGAGTTTGCAAGCAAAGGCGAATACAGCGGGGCAGACATGGAAAGGGAAGAAACTCCCAAATTGATGTTGTCCGCCACCTTCGACACCAACCAAGACGCAGTAAAGACCCGCAGTAACCAAGGGTCGTACATGGTCACCGATGTTGGGTTTTACGAGACGGATATCAACACGATTTTTGTGGACGCGATGTTAAAATACCGCGGTTTTTCATTGATGGGCGAATTTGCGCATAGATCTGCCGACGATCCCATTGCAAAAAATTCCGATGGCACCACGACCGGCGATGTGGTTCAGGTCGGTAACGGCTTGAACCTACAAGCCGGATACCTGTTCAAGACCGATTGGGAAATCTCCGGAAGATTTACCAACATCCGTTTCGATACCCAAGTTACCGGTAAAATTCCCCAACAACAATACACGTTGGGACTTTCAAAATATATTGTAGGCCATAAATTGAAGGTTCAGACCGATTTGAGCTATCTTTCCGAAGATAACGAACAAGACGAATTGATGTACCGTTTACAGGTGGAGGTGCATTTTTAAATGCCAAAAAGGGGATAAAAGATAACCTTTTGGTAACATCGCACTTAAAGGTACTACGGATATTTGCAAATTGCATAAAAGATTATGGACAATATTTACCTGATAATGATTATCGCCCTGGCCGTCCTAGCTGTGGCGGATCTGGTCGTGGGCGTCAGTAACGATGCGGTCAACTTCCTGAATTCCGCCATGGGATCAAAGGCCATTTCGTTAAGAACGATAATGATCGTGGCGAGTATTGGTATTGCGCTGGGTGCCATTTTTTCGAGCGGTATGATGGAAGTGGCACGAAAGGGCATCTTCAATCCTGGCGAATTCTATTTCAGCGAGATCATGTTCATTTTTATGGCCGTAATGATTACCGATATCCTGCTGTTGGATTTTTTCAACACCCTCGGGATGCCTACCTCTACGACCGTTTCCATCGTTTTCGAGCTTCTGGGGGCTTCCGTCGCCATGTCGCTGATAAAGATCGGGGCCGATAACGGCTCGTTCAGCGATGTATTGCAGTACATCAATACCTCAAAGGCCACGGAAATCATCGTTGGCATTTTGCTGTCGGTAGTGATAGCCTTTTCCATAGGAGCCATGGTGCAGTGGGTCTCAAGGCTGCTACTTTCCTACGATTTCGAGAAAAAGGCCAAATGGGTCGGTGCGCTTTTTGGAGGAGTGGCCCTGTCCGCCATTGCCTATTTTATTTTGATTAAAGGTATCAAGGGAACTGCCTTCGCCGATCAAAGCTTGGACTTTATCGGGGACTTGACCATTACGGAATTTTTGGAGAGCAGGTGGATTAGCGTGTTAACGGCCAACTTCGCGCTTTGGACCTTGATTTCATTCATGTTGATACATTTGGCCAAAGTCAATATTTTTAAGTTGATCATAGGGGCGGGAACCTTTGCCCTGGCGCTGGCCTTCGCAGGCAACGACCTGGTCAACTTTATCGGGGTACCGATAGCCGCCTGGCAGGCTTACGAGGCCTGGGAAGCTTCGGGAGTGTTGGCAACGGAATTCAGTATGGACGTACTTGCCTCGGAGGTACCTACCCCCACTTTTTTGCTATTTATTTCAGGTATGGTGATGGTCATCACCTTGTGGCTATCCAAAAAAGCCCGCTACGTAGCCGATACCGAAATCAACTTGGCCCGCGAAGGCGAGGGCAAAGAACGCTTTCAACCGAATTTTTTATCCAGGGGCGTCGTACGATCGGCCGCGGGGATATCGGAGATTACGCGCGCCATACTGCCAAAATCGATACAAGAAAAACTGGAGGTGCGGTTTAAAAAGCCCGTAATAGTGCTTGCACGCGAAAAAACCTACGAAAGGCCGGCATTCGATATGGTCCGGGCCGCCGTAAACCTTATGGTAGCCGGTATATTGATCTCTATTGCTACCTCGTATAAATTGCCCCTTTCGACCACCTACGTGACCTTTATGGTAGCCATGGGCACCTCACTGGCCGATAGGGCCTGGGGGGCCGAAAGTGCCGTTTATCGGGTCGCGGGGGTAATTAATGTGATTGGTGGCTGGTTCGGTACCGCGATCATTGCTTTTGTCGCTTCCGGTATCATCCTATCGATCATCAGTTTTGGAAAGGGCGCGGCTATTGCCATTTTGTTGTTCGCAGCAGTCCTGATATTGGCCAGAAACTATATCTCCTATTCTAAAAAATCCAAGGAAATAAAGGCCGAGGACAGCTTGCAAAAAGCCGAGAGCAGTTCGATCCAAGGAGTCATCGAGGAAAGTGCCAAAAATATTTCAAATGCGATGAAGCGCAGTAAAAAGATATATGCGAACTCCATCAACGGTTTGGCGAAACACGATCTCGACCAGCTGAAAAAGAATAAAAAACAAGGCGCCAAGCTATCTTCGGAAATCGACGAGCTCCGGGACCATATTTTCTATTTTATCAAAAATCTGGACGAGGCCAGCGTTGGGGCCAGTAACTTTTATATTACCGTCTTGGGCCATTTGACCGATATCGCACAATCTTTGGAATATATCGGGAAGGTAAGCCACAAACATGTGCACAATAATCACAAAAAACTCAAATACAACCAAATAAAGGAGTTAAAGGAAATCGATAACAAACTCGAAGAAATTTTCAACAATACAAGACAGGCTTTTGACGATAGGTCTTTTGAACAGATTGAACAGGTGCTTAAAAGAAAGCAGGAACTGTTCGATCTGGTGACCCAAAAAATCGAAAAACAGGTGGCAAGGACGCGCACCGAAGAATCCAGTCCAAAGAACACCACGCTGTACTTCTCCCTGCTTCTGGAAACCAAAGATCTTATGAAAGTGGTCATCGACCTTTTGGAGATGTATTATCTAGAGTACGACCGCACTATCATTCCGGCCAAAGTAATGGATGAGCCCTCGAAATAGGATCTACCCTCCTATCTATAAAAGTTCATCTCGTCTAAATACTTCCAAACAAGTTCGGGAAGCAGCGGCCGAATGTTTTTCCCCGCTTTGTGGTTTTTCCGGATAAAGGTGGATGAAATCTCCATTATGGGAGCCTTGACCGGATAGATCTTAGGGTGGCGATTGAAGCGCTGTTCCGGTTGGCCCTCCGACATCCTCGGATAGACGTAGAGGTCATAATTCTCCAGGATAACCTCATAGTTCTTCCACTTGTGGAAGCCTTTGAGGTTATCCTCTCCCATAATCAGGCAAAAATGATACTTGTCCGGTCCGTACTTCTCATCCAAATGCACCAAGGTGTTCACCGTATAATTGGGTTGGGGAAGATCGAACTCGATCTTGCTGGGTTTTAGTTTGGGATAATCCCGTGTCGCCTCAAAGACCATTTGATACCGATGATGGTCCTCGAGCAGGGATTTCTTTTTCTTAAAAGGGCTCTGGGGCGTTATCACGAACCAGACCTCGTCCAGATCGGAAAACTCGACCATGTGGTTGGCAATTATTATATGTCCGATGTGAACGGGATTGAAAGTGCCGAAATAGAGACCTACATTTTTCATCCGGGCGATACCATTTTTAATTCCCCTCTTCGACCGCCACTCTCGGCCATTGCCCCGAAAGAAGGTTCATCTTCGGTAGACCGGGAGCGAGTTCGTAGGTAGACCGCGAGCGAGTTCGTATCACGCGTTCGCTGTGGAATCTTCGGCGATAAATTCCGCTACCAGATCCCGCGCTTCTTTTAAGGCGATATCCAAGTCATGGTTTTTGATGATCTTATCGAACTGTGGTGCGGTGGCCAATTCGACCGAGGCCTTGGCGATTCGCATATTGATTTTCTCATCACTTTCGGTGCTGCGCTTTTTCAAACGGATTTTCAGTTCGTCGACACTGGGCGGTTTTACGAACACGGCCAAGGTCTCTTTGGGGAACTTTCGTTTGATCCGAAGACCGCCCGATACGTCAATATCGAAGATGACGTTCTTGCCCTCGCCCCAGAGCCGCTCGACCTCACTTTTCAGGGTGCCGTAGAAATTATCGCGGTATACTTCTTCCCATTCCAAAAAATCCCCGGCCTTGATATGGTTCTTAAACTCGGAGACGGACATAAAATAGTAATGTTCGCCCTGCTTCTCCTTGACCCTCCGGGGCCTGGAAGTTGCCGATACGGAAAACGCGAGGTTCAGTTCGGTCTTTTCCAAAAGGTATCTTACGATGGTGGTCTTTCCACTACCGGAGGGTGCCGAAAATATGATAAGTCTACCGCCTTTCATTCTTTTTCCCTTCGCTATAGCACATTCAACATCTGTTCCTTGATTTTCTCCAATTCGTCTTTCATCTGTACGACCAGTTGCTGCATGGGGGCATAATTGGCCTTCGCCCCTATAGTATTGATTTCGCGACCTATTTCCTGTGCGATGAACCCCAGTTTTTTTCCATTGGAATCGCTGGAGTCCAACGTATTTGCAAAATAGTTCAAATGATTGGCCAAACGTACCTTCTCCTCTGTAATATCGTATTTTTCCAAATAGTAGATGAGCTCTTGCTCGAACCGGTTGGCATCGACATCGGCTTTTAGGTCAGATAGGGCTTTCTCTAGTCGCTGGCGGACATCGGATTGCCGGTCCGGATCCATTTGTTCCACTTTTCCCAATAAAATCTGCAGGTTTTGGATACGTTGTAAAAAATCCTTCTCCAGAATACGGCCCTCCTCCGATCGGAAAGCGTTGACCTCCTTTAGCGCTTCGTTGACGGCCGTTTGAATGGATTCGTATTCGCCGTCGTCGATGTCCTCTCCTTCGGTCTTTAGTGCATCGGGCATACGCAGGGCCATTTCGAGCAAGCGCAGATTGTCGCCATCGGCAATGGCCCGTAACTGTTCCATATAATTTTTGACGGCCGCGTCGTTTACCTGGGCAGCGGTCTCTTCGCCGGTAAACTCCACATACAGGCTGAAATCGACCTTGCCGCGGGCCAGGGAGCGGGCTATGGTATTGCGCAGTTCCAGTTCCTTTTCCCGATAGGCCGAGGGCATACGTGCGTTCAGGTCCAAACTCTTACTGTTGAGGGATTTGAGTTCTACGGTAATCTTTTTTGACGGAAGCTGAATGACGTGCTTCCCGAATCCGGTCATGGATTGGATCATGTGGCTATTTTGGCGTTCGGCAAAGGTGCCGATGGTTCACAATTTTGAGGGACCGCCCCCCTAGAATTGGGATACTGGGCACGGCCGGAACAAGGACATTTCATCTGTTTATTTTTATTGTTCTAGTCGGATGTAATTCGCCGATAACCAACTCGGTTTGCATCAAGAATGGTTATAGCTCATGTCATAACTCCTTGATTTTGATATTCCGGTATGAGACTTTATCGCCGTGGTCTTGAAGAACGATTTTCCCTTCGATAAATTTCCCAAAACTGTCCCAATCGGCGAACTTGGATTTTGACACCATCGTATTCCACTTTTCGTTACCTAAGGGAAAGGTTACGATTTCTTCACCGTTAAGGGCGACGCTTCCCTGTTTCTCTCCGTTGTTGACGGTGATTACCATGGTGTTCCATTCGCCGGCGGGCTTGGCGACGTCCTTCGAAGGCCCAACCATATCGTAGAGCGACCCTGCCTGATGCGTAATGCCCGCCTTGGCGTCGGGATGCCTTTCGTTGTCGAGCACTTGAATCTCGGGGCCGGTGTGGTAGGGCTTTTTGTATTGCCCATCTTCATTTACCCCCCACATCACGCCACTATTGCCGCCTTCGGAGATTTTCCAATCCAATGAAAGAATAAAATCGGTAAATTCCCTTTCCGTGACCAAATCGTGGATTTCGCCTTTTTGTCGGTCTTTCGGGGGATGAAAAACCAGAATGTCATCCTCTATCTTCCAAGCATCGGATATGTCGTCTTTTTGATATTCCTTCCATCCGTCTAACGACGTACCGTCGAAGAGCACCGTCCATTCTTGGGGGTGGTCTTCGTTTTTGGCCTCCGCCATCTGTGCGGAAGCCATTTCTTGCTGTGACTTTTTCGCTTTGCAGGCGAATAGGGATATCGTAATAATGAGGGTCAAAATCAGGTTTTTCATAGGGTGTTGTTTTAGGCGTGAAACCGTACATCGGTTTGGTAGTTTCACTGATTATCTATTAATATCATCATTTATTTTCTTGCAGTTTTCAGCCGTCCGTTGCTAGCTTTTGAGTCCCAATATCCGCCTCAACCGATCGGTGTCGATATCGGCACCGGCAAAATCGTCAAAGGCCTTTTCGGTCGCCTCGATGATATGATCTTGAATAAAGATCGCACCTTCGCGCGCACCTTGTTCGGGACTTTTGATACAGCACTCCCATTCCATCACCGCCCAAACGTCGCAACCGTATTGTGTCAGTTTTGAAAAAATGGTTTTGAAATCGATCTGGCCGTCGCCGAGGGAACGGTAGCGCCCGGCGCGGTCGCCCCAGTTGTTGTAGCCTCCGAAAGCTCCCTTTTTTCCCGTGGGGTTGAATTCGGAATCCTTTACGTGGAAGGATTTTATGAATTCGTGGTAATGGTCGATGTATTCGATATAATCCAGCTGCTGCAATACAAAATGGCTGGGGTCGTATAGGATGTTGACCCGTTTATGGTTTCCGGTGGCTTTCAAAAAGCGTTCGAAGGTATCGCCGTCGTGCAGGTCCTCGCCGGGATGGATCTCGTAACAGACATCCACGCCCTCTTCATCGTAATGCTCCAAGATCGGCATCCAGCGCTTGGCCAGTTCCTCGAATCCCATCTCTACCAATCCCGGCGGGCGTTGCGGCCAGGGATGCCAGGTATGCCATAGCAGTGCCCCGGAAAAAGTAGCATGGGTCTTTAGGCCCAACCGACGGCTGGCGGTCGCCGCCTTTTTGACCACATCGACGGCCCATTCGGTACGGGCCTTGGGGTTGTTCTTTACCTTATCGGGTGCGAAATTGTCGAACATCAGGTCATAGGCGGGGTGCACCGCGACCAACTGGCCCTGCAAATGGGTCGACAGTTCCGTAATCTCGAGGCCATACGAGTTGATCTTCCCTTTCAGTTCATCGCAGTAATCCTGGCTTTCAGAGGCCTTGTCCAGGTCGATGAGAAAGCTTTCCCAAGTGGGTATCTGGATACCCTTATATCCCAGATCGGCCGCCCATTGGCACATGCCGTCCAAAGAGTTAAAAGGTGTCTGGTCGTCTACGAATTGTGCTAAAAAAACCGCGGGTCCCTTGATTGTCTTCATACTTGTGAATTTCCTTTTGGTTTTCGAACTTGTTCCCAATGTTCATTCATATTAAGAATAAGCCCTATATTTAATTCCTGTTTTCCTTCCATGCCTATGGAAAGCGATAAATATAGGAAATCCATCAAGAAAAAAATAAGAATTGTGGCATGAATCTAGAGGGAGAATATGACGCCATGGTGGGCGGTACCGGAATCAGCTTGCGGATGGGCCGCCACGAGATGGTCGGGGCGCGTTTTGGTTTTTACGCCAGGGCAGCGTTCGTGTTATAAACAGTTCCAGGCAGGTAAGTTCGCATAAGACGTGCCGAACGGCCGAATTAAGTACCAATGCCCTGATAAATTAGCAAAAATCGCCCCGGCATTCGTATATTTCGCCTCCCGTTATCTGACGATTACCTACCCGAGATGGCGGTATTTTTAACCGGTACCTATAACTATGGAAAACGCTTCGGCCCGCGCCCTATGGGGCGATTATCTGGAAAAACATTTGGAAGATGCCTTTGTCGAAACCCCAAAGGTGGTACACTTCAGCTATTACGAACAGGATGCCGACGCATGTGTCAAACTGGTCAAAAAGGGCATTAAAAAGGCGACATCGATGTCCCTCTTAGGCTTGCAACACCGTAAGGAAGTCCTCCCGAAAATCGGTGATTTTCTGGTCGTTACCGATCGGGAGGGACTCGCGAAATGCCTTGTGCGTACCACCAAGGTCACCCTTAAGCCCTTCTTCGCTATCGATACGGCCTACGCCTTAAGGGAAGCCATAGGGGACAAAGGCCTCGCCCAATGGAAAAAAATACACTGGGATTTTTTCACCCAGGAACTGGAATCCTTCGGGCGCGTACCCCGGGAGAGCATGATTGTGGTGTGTCAGGAGTTCGAGAAAGTATTTTGAGGCTTTGATGGATTTCAAATCCAATCCACACGCCCTACTTTCCCATTTGTACCCAGACGTTACCCCCATTATGCGACTCCACGGTCGCCTCGATAAAATTCATGCCGCGAACACCGTCGGTCATGGTGGGGAACTCCCCCTCGTCGTATTTCTTACCGCGGATGGCCTTGGCGGCGCCGAGATAGATGTTCGCCATGGAATCGAAAATACCTTCCGGATGTCCAGGTGGTAGCTTGGTGCCTGCCAGGGAAAGCTTGCTGTTATAGGCATGGCCAGGTTTGTAGACCTGCGTTGGTTTGGTATCGCTGATCACATACAGGTAGTTCGGGTTTTCCTGCTCCCAGCGGAAGGCCGCCTTTTCCCCGTAAATGGAAATCCCCAAGGCATTCTCTTCGCCGGTCGCAACCTGGCTGGCCCGGATGACGCCCTTCACATGGTCGTCCATCCGGATGAGCACGGTACCGTCGACATCCATCCTATTGTCTTTGTACAGATAGTTGAAATCCGTCAAAAGGGACTTTATCCTTAGTCCGGTGGTATACTCCACCAAGTTGAAGGCGTGTACTCCGATATCGCCCATGCAGGAGCTGATACCAGCCTGTTCGGGATCTAGGCGCCAGACGCTGGAACGTTTTTTCTTGTCATGGATGATTTGGTTGATCCAGCCCTGATAATAAACGGCATCGACCTTATGGATTTTGCCCAGGACGCCCTTTTTGATCATCTCGCGCATCTGCCGTACCATGGGGTAGCCGGTATAGGTATGGGTCAAGGCGAAAACAGTTCCCGCTTTCTTATGGGCCTTTTGCAATGTTTTGGCCTCTTCGAGGCTGGTGGTCATCGGCTTTTCGCAGATGACGTGGAACCCGTTGTCCAACAACTTTTTGGCCATGGGGAAATGCAGGAAATTCGGGGTCAAAACGGAGCAGACCTGAATGCGTTCGCTTTCCGGAAGTTTCATCTCCTCTTCCACGAAGGTGTCAAAATCCTTATAGACCCGATCGGTGGGAATATCGATTTCCTTGGCGAAGGCGATACTGTCCTCGATATCAGGGTTGAAGACCGCCCCGACGATTTCATAGTTGTCATTGATCTGGGAGGCTACCCGGTGCAGTATCCCGATAAGGGAGTCCCCGCCACCGCCTAAAATTCCTAATCTGATTTTCTTTGGCATCTGTATTCCAAGTTTTAAGGGGTTAATTATATAATCGTTTCAAGGGCGTCAATTTAATAAAATATATCGACTTAAGACCACATCTTGTAGGGCAAGGCCAAAAGTCGCAGCGCGTTTAGTGCGCCATTCGTATCTTGGAGTGAACGGTTCTATTGCGTGTTTGGCATAGTAGCCGAAATTTATGGTTTCTACACCTTATAACCGATTTTCACATTCTTGAAAAATGTGGCGAACAGCACCAGCACGACAACGGCAAATGCCGTGGGGTACAGCCATATCGTCTCCCAATCGTGGACGCCCTCGGCCGAGAGGTAGGCATCGGTAATTTGGCCGGCCGCCCAAAAACCGATCAGCATCCCCACCCCATAGGTCGCCAAGGTAATCAGGCCTTGGGCCGAACTCTTATACGTCTTGCCCGCCTTGGTATCGGTGTAAATCTGTCCGCTGACAAAAAAGAAATCGTAGCAAACCCCGTGCAGGGCAATCCCCATCAACAAGAAAACGAGGAGTTCGCCCGTATCGCCATAGGCAAACAAAAGGTACCGTAATCCCCAGGCCGTCATAGCCACCAAAATGGTCATTTTAAACCCAAACCGTTTAAAAA
>DASSWC010000238.1:0-5570 GCA_035705395.1 Pricia sp.
CCTATTTTCTATCGATACTGTCGGTGGAGTTACTAATTATTAATTTCAAAATCGTATCAATATGATTACCAAAGCATTGGATAAGAATGCCCAAAACGCACTAACTCCCGACGCCGTCTTGAAAGACTTGATGCAGGGCAACGAAAGGTTCGTCAACAGAAATATGAAACCCCGGGGCTATCAGGAACAACGCAAGGAAACGGTTACGGGACAGTTTCCCAAGGCCGTTGTACTCTCCTGTATCGATTCACGGGTACCCATTGAAATCGTTTTTGACCAGGGGTTTGGCGATGTCTTTGTGGCGCGTGTGGCCGGCAACTTTGAGAATACCGATATTCTGGGCAGCCTGGAATTTTCGTGCAAAGTGGCCGGAAGCAAATTGGTGCTGATCTTGGGCCACGAATCCTGCGGGGCAATTTCAGCTGCCTGCGACGGTGTCGAAATGGGAAATATCACGGCCATGCTCGCCAATATCAAGCCCGCGGTCGAACTTTCGAAACAACAGATCGACGGGGACGCCAGTTCCTCGAACAAGGAATTTGTCGCCGCGACCGTGGCGAACAATGTAAAGCTCACCATCGATCGTATTCGCGAAAAAAGTTCCATCTTAAAAGAAATGGAAGATCAAGGCGAGATAAAAATCGTGGGCGGCGTTTATGCGCTATCGAGCGGAAAAGTAGCGCTTCTTTAAAAACCGTAGAATGCCTTTTAGGTAGAATTACATTCAATTCACAACTACAATCTATGAAAAACTTATTTTCACATGTTCGCGGCGATTTTTTTGGCGGAATTACGGCCGGTATCGTCGCCCTTCCCTTGGCCCTTGCTTTCGGCGTTAGCTCGGGCATGGGGCCCAGTGCCGGACTCTACGGAGCTATTTTTATCTGCTTTTTCGCCACGCTTTTTGGGGGTACGGCGTCTCAGATTTCCGGACCTACCGCACCAATGACCGCGGTAAGTATGGTAGTCATCGCGACCATTGTCGCCAGTTTTGAGGGAGACCTTGACCGGGCATTGCCGGTAATATTATCTGTATTTCTTTTGGCAGGCCTGATGCAGATCGGGTTCGGTGCGATCGGAATCGGGCAGTATATCAAGTATATACCCTACCCCGTAGTATCGGGCTTTATGACCGCCATCGGGGTAATCATTCTGGTTACCCAAATTTTGCCGTCGATTGGCTACTATCCGGGAGAGGATGCCGAGTTCGTTAATCAGTACAAACCCCAGGCGGAAGAGGTCATCCTCGAAGGTATCCTTAAAGACGAGGCAGGCGAGGGAATTATGGTCTTGGAAAACTTTGAAGAAACCATAAAACGCTCAGGGGAAATAACGGAGGAAGCCATTATGAAGGAATCCCGAAACCTGGCTTCCAGCGAGGCATCCGGTGTAGTGGGCACGTTGCAGATTTTGCCCAGGGCCCTTCAACAGGTCAATTGGCTCGAACTCATCCTGACGTTGGCTACCATCTTCATTATTTATGGGTTTAAACGGATCACGACGCTCGTACCAAGCCAATTGGTCGCCCTCTTGGTCGTTTCGGGGGTTGCCTATGCCTTCGGGCTCAACTACCGCCCCATAGAGCAGATACCTGCGGGATTTCCCATCCCCAATCTAGAAATTTTTACGGGATTTAACCTGAGCTCGGTCACGCCCTATATTTTTTCGGCACTTACCCTCGCCTTATTGGGGGCGATCGATTCGCTACTGACCTCTGTGGTCGCAGATAATATCACGAAGACCAAGCACAAGCCCAATAAAGAGCTGGTCGGGCAGGGCATCGGCAACAGTATCGCCGCCGTCTTCGGAGGTATCCCCGGTGCGGGTGCCACGATCAGGACCGTGGTCAACATCAATGCGGGCGGTAAGACCAAACTTTCAGGTATGATCGCCGGTGTGCTATTGCTGGTCATTCTACTGGCGCTGGGGCCCGTGGCATCACAGATTCCCGCGGCCGTACTGGCCGGCATCCTCGTAACCGTAGGTATCGGGGTGATGGATTATAAGGGACTAAAAGCCATCCCCATTCTGCCCAAGGATATGAAAATGGGTCCGATAAAGTTCAGTTCCGAGGTGGCCATCATGCTCGCTGTAGTACTACTTGCATCGGTATGGAATTTGGTGTACGCCGTGGGCATCGGGTTGCTCATCGCATCGTTGATGTTCATGAAAAAAATGGGCGATATGACCGCACAGCGCTCGGACGTCAAGCCGTTGTTAAAGGAAAAAGGATGGGCTGATGAGGTAGGTTTTCCTGAAAACCTGAAGGAAGAGGTCTTTATCAAACATCTCAAAGGCCCTTTATTTTTCGGATCGACCAGTGACTTTCAGCAACTTGCGGAACAAATTCCCAGAACGGCATCGACCGTGGTCATCCGCATGGATCGCATGCAGTATATGGACCAATCGGGACTTTATACCCTTGAGGATGTTCTCATCGATCTTAAAAAGGACGGAATCAACATTCTCCTGGTCGACCTGCTCGATCAGCCGCGGTATATGATGGAGCGTGTCAAACTCATTCCGGAATTGATTCCCGAAGCGCATATTTTTGATACGTTCGGGGATTGTATGGGATGGATAGGCCAAAACGTGAAGGACAAGTACCCCATGACCGAAATGAAAGTATGACCGTACCGTACCCGATTCGTTTTAAGTTCAAATAGAAACGGGATTTTATTTTTGTTGGTGAAGCAATGCCGTATATTTGTATCGGGATTTGAGATCAGTGCCGGGTCGAGGTTGGCGCTGTTCCCTAATTTAACGTGACATGTATGGGCAAACTCTTAATCGTGGGTACGGTAGCCTTCGATGAAATTGAGACTCCCTTCGGGAAAACGGACAAGATACTCGGCGGGGCCGCCACCTTTATCGGGCTGGCGGCCGCGCAGTTCGAGGTAGATTCCGCTATCGTGTCCATCGTCGGGGATGACCTGCCCCAAGAATACCTGGACGTGCTGGCAGATAGGGGCATCGATCTCACCGGCGTCGAGATTGTCAAGGGCGGCAAAACTTTTTATTGGAAAGGCAAGTATGGCAACGACCTGAATTCACGGGAAACCCTGGTCACGGAGCTGAATACCTTGGCGGATTTCAATCCCGTCGTTCCCGACAATTATAAGGATGCGGATATCGTTATGCTGGGCAACCTGCATCCCGACACCCAAATGGGCGTCATCGAGCAAATGGAAAAACGGCCCAAGCTGATCGTACTCGATACCATGAATTTTTGGATGGACAACGCGCTCTCAGAGCTCAAACAGGTCATCAGACTTATCGATGTCATTACCATCAACGATGAAGAGGCAAGGCAACTGACGGATGAATACTCCCTGGTCAAGGCGGCCCAGGCCATCCAAAAAATGGGTCCCGAATATGTGGTCATTAAAAAAGGGGAGCACGGTGCCCTGCTGTTCCATGACGAAAAGGTGTTCTTCGCCCCGGCCCTTCCGTTAGAGGAAGTCTTTGACCCGACCGGGGCCGGCGACACCTTTGCGGGAGGATTTTGCGGCTATTTGGCGGCAACGGACACTATTTCCTTCGAAGGATTGAAAAACGCCGTGGTACACGGTTCCAATCTGGCTTCGTTCTGCGTGGAACGCTTTGGCACAAAACGGATGCAAACCCTTAAACGGGAAGAGGTAAACCAAAGGTTACACCAATTCAAGACCTTGACCCAATTCGATATAAAAATGCGATGAGTGATGCTATAAAGCACGAATGCGGTATTTCGATCATCCGCCTCCTGAAACCCTTGGAATATTACAAGGAAAAATACGGTACGGCCTTTTATGGGGTGAACAAAATGTACCTGATGATGGAAAAGCAGCACAACCGCGGCCAGGACGGCGCCGGCTTTGCCAGCATCAAACTGGACATGAAGGCCGGTGAGCGCTATATGAGCCGCGTACGTTCGGTGGCGCAACAGCCCATCCAGGATATTTTCGATCAGATCAACGACCGCATCAATACAACGCTCAAGGAGCATCCGGAATACGTTGACGACGTGGCCCTACAGAAAAAACATATCCCTTATATCGGCGAGGTACTCCTGGGACATGTCCGCTATGGCACCTTCGGAAAGAACAGTATCGAAAGCGTACACCCCTTCCTGCGGCAGAACAACTGGATGCACCGTAACCTTATCGTCGCCGGAAACTTCAACATGACCAACGTACACGAGCTGTTCGACAATTTGATACAATTAGGGCAGCATCCAAAGGAAATGGCGGATACTGTTACGGTCATGGAAAAAATCGGACATTTTTTGGATTCTGCCGTGGCAAAACTCTACAAACAAATCAAAAAGGAAGGCCATACCAAACAGGAGGCCTCCCCACTGATCGCGGACAGGCTAAAAGTGCACAAAATATTGAAAAAGGCCGCCAAAAACTGGGATGGCGGATATGCCATGGCCGGCCTTTTGGGCCACGGCGATACCTTTGTGCTCCGTGACCCGGCCGGCATCCGGCCCGTGTACCACTATCAAGACGAAGAGGTGGTCGCAATCGCTTCCGAAAGACCCGCCATCCAAACTGTTTTCAACGTGCCCTACGAGGAAGTCAGGGAACTGGATCCGGGACATGCCATCATCATAAAAAAAAACGGGAGCACATCCTTTAAAGAAATCCTCCCCCCCGTCGAAAGAAAGGCCTGCTCGTTCGAACGCATCTATTTTTCGAGAGGCAGCGACAAGGAAATCTATCAGGAACGCAAGGAACTGGGCAAACTGCTATTTCCCCAGATACTGGCATCCATAGGAAACGATATCAAGCACACCGTATTCTCGTACATCCCGAATACGGCGGAGACCTCGTTCTTCGGCATGGTGAAAGAGGCACAGAACTACCTGAACAAGCGCAAGGAAGAACAGATTTTGTCCATTGGCTCGAACATTACAAGCGAGCAGCTTCATGAGATTCTGGAAGTGCGCCCGCGTATCGAGAAAGTGGCCATCAAGGATGCCAAACTCCGCACTTTCATCACGCAGGACGACAGTAGGGATGACCTCGTAGCGCATGTTTACGATATCTCGTACGGGTCGGTCGAGAAAGGGGATAACCTGGTCATTATAGACGATAGCATCGTGCGTGGCACTACCTTGAAAAAGAGTATCTTACGTATGTTGGATCGACTTTCCCCAAAAAAGATAATCGTAGTCTCTTCGGCCCCACAAATCCGGTATCCCGATTGTTACGGTATCGATATGGCCAAGCTGGAGGACTTTGTCGCCTTTAAGGCCGCGCTGGCCCTGCACCAAGAGCGGCTGACCATGAATCTGGTCGACGATATCTACGATAAGTGTCTCGAACAGGTCAGCACCAGGGACAAAGATATGGTCAACTATGTCAAGGAATTCTACGCGCCGTTTACCGCCGACGAGATTTCCCAAAAAATCGGGGATCTTTTGAGTGCCGACGGCATTAAAGCCGAAGTCCAAATCATCTACCAGACCATCGAAAATCTGCACAGGGCCTGCCCGAAAAATCTGGGGGACTGGTATTTTACCGGAAACTATCCTACCCCCGGGGGCAACCGCGTGGTAAACAAGGCCTTCATCAATTTTTACG
>DASSWC010000239.1:0-8734 GCA_035705395.1 Pricia sp.
CAACTGTTCATGCACACCGGGAGTCCGCGATTGGGCCGGCCGAGTATTGGCTCTTGGGTGACCTACGGCCTGGGTTCCGAAAACCAAAACCTCCCCGGCTTCGTGGTGCTTACCTCGGGCGGCAAAGCTCCCAGTGCCGGAAAAAGCGTATGGGGCAGTGGTTTTTTGCCTTCGGTATACCAAGGGGTGCAGTGCCGATCGAAAGGGGATCCCGTGCTCTATATCGATGATCCGGAGGGCATTTCAAGGGACTTGAAGAAAAGCACCATCGATGCCATAAACAAAATCAACAAGGAGGAGTATGCCAAGTATGCGGACCCGGAAATCCTGGCCCGTATCAACCAATACGAAATGGCCTACCGGATGCAGATCGCCGTTCCCGATGTCATGAACATCAACGACGAACCCGAGAACATCAAGCAGATGTACGGGATAGAGCCCGGCAAGGAATCGTTTGCCAACAATTGCCTGTTGGCCCGAAAACTGGTCGAGGACGGCGTGCGTTTTGTGCAGCTGTTCGACTGGGGATGGGATTCCCACGGCACCGGCCGGGATACCGCAGTAGACATCGGCCTTCGCAACAAATGCCGTGAGATCGACCGGCCCATGACCGCCCTATTGCTCGACCTGAAGCAGCGGGGACTTTTGGATGAAACCTTGGTGGTCTGGGGCGGCGAATTCGGCCGTACCCCCATGCAGGAAAATCGTGAGGGCAAGGAAATGGGCTTTAAGGGTCGCGATCACCATGGCGACGCCTTCACTATTTGGATGGCCGGCGGCGGCATCAAAAAAGGGGCCGTACACGGGCAAACCGACGACATCGGCTTTTCGGGCGTGGAGGGACGTGTATCGGTACACGACGTACACGCCACCATGCTGCACCTGCTCGGTTTTGACCACGAACAGTTTACCTTCGAATTTCAGGGAAGGCCGTTCCGCCTGACCGATGTCGAGGGGCTGGTAATGAACGAAATTTTGGCGTAGGATAATGGATGTCCTCAAACAACTTATAGGCCGTCTTCACCCCTTGATCGTGCACCTTCCCATCGGATTTATACTTTTGGGGCTGTTGTTGCAGTGGTACGATCGGAAAATGAGGCAGCACGCCCAGGTCATTGGCCTAATTTATCTCTGGGCGGGCATGAGTGCTGTTTTGGCCTGTATTACCGGATATTTGCAGTACTTGGGCGAGGGATACGGTTACGACACCGTAAAGTGGCACTTATGGTTCGGCATCGCCACCGCCCTTTTCTGCTTTGTGATGTACGCCAAGATCAGGTACTCGCCCCCACCAAGTGTATCGGGGCAAACCCCGAAAAATCCGAAATCGAAGCACCGCGTGATTCCAAAATGGTTCGTTTTTTTGGATAGGATTCCGATTCCCCTTCTTTCCATCCTCTTTTTTATTTTGATCTCCTTTACCGGGCACCAAGGCGGCAATATCACCCATGGGGAGGATTATCTGGTCGAACCCTTGCCCAACTCGGTTAAATCCGCCTTGGGCTATGAGACCTTCGAAGAAAAGGAAATCGTACTGAACGAAGAAAACTGGGAAGAGGCGCTTATCTATACGGATGTAGTCGCCCCGATTTTGAACAACAAGTGCGTAAGCTGCCACAATCCCGACAAAACCAAGGGCGAATTGCTGTTAAATTCCGAGGAAGGCATCCTTACCGGCGGGGAGAATGGTGAGGTGGTTATGGCCAATAACGCCTTGGACAGCGAAATATTCGTTCGCATGAACCTTCCCGATGACAATGACGACCATATGCCTCCGGAAGGTAAAACGCAGCCCACAAAGGAAGAAATCGCCCTGATCGGTGCCTGGCTTGACGCGGGCCACCCGTTCGGGGGAACGATTGCGGAAAGCGGACTTAAAAAAGAGCTTTTCCTGTCCTTCTTCGCTAAAAAAGTAGTCACAGACTACCCCAACGTAGAAGTCGCCGCGGCGTCAAAGGACAGTATCAACGCTATCAAAGACAAGGGCATCCATATCGACAAGATCAGTAAATCCACCAATTTCCTCAAGGTATCCTGCCTTAATAAACCGTCCTTTTCGGATTCGGATTTCAGCCTGTTACAGCCGCTTAAAAATCAGATCGCCATATTGGACCTCGGGGGTACCCAGATATCCGACGCCATCTTCGAAAAACTGGCGACGCTTCCAAATCTGACCGTTTTAGACCTAGACCACACCCGCATCACCGGGGAAGGCATCGAAAAACTGGCCTCCACATCCCAACATTTAAAATCCATCAACCTGACCGACACCGAATTTCAGGAACCCCATCTGCAAAAACTGGCGGAATTCAAAAATTTAAAAAGGGCGTATGTCTTTAATACCCAATTGGATGCCCGTGGTACAAAGCATCTAAACGACGGACAGATCACGGTCGACTTCGGCAACTACGAGCTGCCGCCGATCGCCTCGGATTCCATTGTTTACTGAGAACCGCGCCTGAACTGAAACCTTAACCCAAGCTTCAAGTACGGCGCGTCGCGCGTCGCCACTTTCATTATCCAAAGAAAAAACATAGCTTAGGCGACGTTAATTACCAACCATGACCCTCAGTAAAAAAATGGGCCTATTTCTCGCCCCGCTACTCTACTTGATCATTATCAACCTTCCCGTCGAGATGGTCTCGGAAAAAGGGGATGCGGTTATTGCGGTCGCCGTCTGGATGGTCGTTTGGTGGATTTCCGAAGCGGTCTCCATATCGGTTACGGCACTGCTACCCCTACTGCTGTTCCCAATACTCGGCGTTATGGAAATTGGGGAGGTGGGTGCCAATTACGGGAGTCCCATTATTTTTTTATTCTTTGGCGGATTCGTACTCGCCCTAGCCCTCGAAAAGGTAAACCTTCACAAACGTATCGCCTTGAACATCATTAAAATCACGGGTACCACCCCGAACAAGGTCATTCTCGGTTTTATGATCGCGACGGCCGTCCTGAGCATGTGGATCAGCAATACCGCGACGGTCGTGGTTATGTTGCCCATCGCCATGTCGGTCATCGGCCTGCTTGTCAACGATGCGGACGGCTTTACTAAAAGTGATAAGAATTTTGCCCTCTGCGTGATGCTCGGAATCGCCTTCGCCGCCAATGCCGGGGGGATTGCCACGGTTATCGGCACCCCGCCCAATTCGATCTTGATCGGCCTGTTGGAAAATGAGTACGACATCGAAATTTCATTTGTAAAATGGATGGTTCTGGGCGTACCCTTTTCCGCCATATTGCTCTGGATCATTTACGTGGTACTCGTAAAATGGTTGTATCCCAACGGAAAACTGAAATTAACGGCGTCCAAAGACGTCATAAACGAAGAAATCATGAAGTTGGGGCCGATGGCCGGCAAAGAAAAAATGGTGCTCGCCATTTTTGGGGTGACCGTATTTCTATGGATTTTCAGAACGGTCATCAATGAAATTTTTCCCGAGCTTCAACTGAACGATACCATCATCAGTATGATGGGCGCCGTCGCCATGTTCTCCATACCGTACAACCTCAGGAAAGGGGATTTTATCATCGATTGGAAAGACACGCAGCATCTCGCCTGGGGAATTCTGATTCTTTTCGGGGGTGGACTCGCCCTGGCCGAAGCGATGTCCGTTAGTGGTGTCATTGACCTGGTATCCACCGCGATTGCCGAGAGCGAGATCAGTGTACTGTTCACCGCGGTATTGCTGATTACCCTGATGCTTTTTATGACCGAACTTATGAGTAACACGGCCCTGACCTCACTGATGATACCTGTGGTCGCCGGGATTGCCATAGGGCTAGATATCCCTATCCTTTATCTGCTGATTCCCGTGACCATAGCCAGTAGTTGTGCCTTTATGCTGCCGATGGCCACACCGCCCAACGCCATTGTCTTTGCGAGCGGCCATATCAAGGTGCATCAAATGGCGAGGGCGGGCATTGTATTGAACCTGATTTCCGTTGCCCTATTGGTGCTGGTGTTCGAATTTGTGGTACCGATGCTTTTTTGATAGCCGGACCAAAACGACGAAACCTCCATAAAAATGGAGGCTCCTTTTAGCTTAATTCGTATTTTCGTTTCTACTTATTTTGTGTTTCGACTATAGGGGTCAAATCCTTCCGGTAAATGTTCGTGGGTATCGAAGTCCAATTCGACCCTATCATTTTCGTCGATGTAGTGCATGCTTTCGACATTTGTTGGAAACGCGTAGGCGTTAAAGTCCGCCGGCAGGTATTTTTTGGTGTCGAAATCATTCAGCGCTTCTTCTTCCAAGAAAATAACGGCATTCAGATCGACGAAGATTTCATAGGGATCGAAACCTTCCGGCAGATAATCGGCGGTATCGAAACCCAGTTCAAAATCCGAATCCTCGTCTATATAGTTGATGGAATTGAGCACCATTCTATCCTCTTCCGTTTTTGGATCACTGGCAAAAACTCCGTTGACCAGCAGAAGACCTGTGGCGATATTAAGTATAAAACTCTTTCTGTTCATGACTAGATGGCATTATATGGTTTATGGTTTGAATGTATATAACGCCGAATAGCCCGATTATTGTTCGCACTGTTCTGTAGGGACTTTCCTAATAAGAGTAAAATCGTCAAAATCGCAAATAGAAGTCTAAAAAACAGCGATTCATTGATCTGGAATCGGGAAATCTACCATATCGCCATTTTTACGTGTGGATTTTTATTAGGGTAAATCGACGATTTTTTTTACTCGGGATATTTATTTCCTTTGCAAAACATCGATGAAAGGCCCGTTATTTCCAGTGAAATTTCCCAAACAACAATTAATGGCACTTTGACCACAAAGGAAGCCCGTTTCACAACAAGAAGTTTTTAGAACTGTGGATGTGCGCTAATTTAGTACCGAAATTAAAAAACACATTCCCATGTCGCAAAGAACAAAAAGTTCCCTGTACCTAGCCGCATTTGTAGTAGCATCTTTAATTTATTATAACGAGACCAACATCGACCCGACTCCCCAAACGGTCGAATTGGCGAAGGCCGATATCGAACAAGTGTCGCATATCGACCTGCAGGAATAAAAGCATACCGGACTCCGTTCAGGATCCGGACGAACCCCACCTACTTAATGAACGAAAGCACGGATTGATTCCGTGCTTTTTTTTTGTGGAAAAACCTCCCGAGATTATTCAAAAAGAGGTATTATTCTAACGATACCAAATCCCCGTTGCCTTTCCAATCCGTGCTATTATTTTCCTTGGCATAAATCGTCCGTACGATCGCGTACAGATCCGGAATGACCGTATGCGCCAATCGGGACTGTCCGTTCAACAAAACGCAGATTCCGAGATTATTTTCGGGGTAGACGGCGATTTCATTCCTGAAATGATTGACGCTTCCACCATGATGCCAGATGGTTTTCAAATTCTGAAGATCACCCTCATCGTAATATTTATGGATACGCCACCCAAGACCGTAATACGATCTCATGTGTCCAGGCCAGCGGTAATAGTATTTGTATCCCGCATTGACTGCAATTTGAGGATCAAAGGCTTTGGCCAGTGCCGCCTTGTCCATGATCTCGGGATTGTTCCCGAGCAAGAAGCGCATCCATTTGGCCATATCGCTTGCGCTGGCGTTGATACCCCCGGCGGCTATGGCGTTGTGGTAGCTATCGGTCAGCGGTGATGTTCTCCATCCTCTTCGCGCCCTGACGTGGGGCATGGCCACATTTTCGGAGCGGGCTAAGACCCCATAATCCGTTGTCGTGTTGCACATGCCGAGCGGATTGAAGATACGGAGTTGCAATAATTTTTGGATATTCTTTCCGGTAACCTTCCGCATCATCTCCCCACACAATGAAAACATCGCGTTTTGGTAACTGTACAGGTCACCTGGTTCACTGATGGGTTCCACTTCCTTAAAGCGTTTGGCGATTTTGGCAAGGGGTATTCCCGCATCGACCAGATTGGTAAAACTGTGATAGGGCGCGCCCGAAGTGTGGGAAAGGATATGAGCTAGGGTAATTTTGTCGGTATTGTTGAGGTCGCCCAGCCGAAAATCAGGGATAAAATCACGTACCTTATCATCCCAGTTCAGTTTGCCCTCCGTCTCCAGATCGGCGGCCAATATTCCGGCAAAGCCTTTGGACAGAGATCCCAATCGAAAAATAGTGTTCCCGTCGACTTTAGCATTTCCGGTACTGCTTCTTTTTCCGTATCCACCGGAAAGTACGGTGGAATCGCCCCTGACGATACTTACACCAGCGCCGACAATGTCGCCCGAAGCGATCGCTTTTTTAAAATAGAGGTTTACTGCCCTTTGCAACTCGCGCTGATTCCTTTCGTAACGCAAGGCCTCTTCGGGATCGACAACAGTCTTCACCGGTTTGGGGGTGTCGGCCGAAGCTTTTTCTGGCCCAAGGGAGGCGTGGTCCGCCTTGACTGGGTTTTTAATGGCTTCGGAGGTGTCCGAAGCGGCGCTTCCGCAGAAAATAACTAAGATGAAAAAAAAGGGGATGGCGATCAGGGCACCTATCAAGATTTTAACACTCCGCATGGGCAAGGGGGTAACAAATTTATCAGTCCGCTTAAAAATAGGATTAAATGACTATATAAACAATCAAACGTATTCTTTTCTAGGATATTTTATTCTGATCTAAAATGACAAGCTTTCCAAGGCCGTTACGGTCTCGTCCAAATCACCATAGCTCAGGGCGTCGTTCAGAAAATAACTTTCAAAGGCACTGGGAGGTAGGTAAACCCCTTTGTCCAACATGCCGTGAAAATATTTTTTAAAGGTGTCATTGTTGCCTTTTATAGAAGAGGCGAAGTCCACCACCGGCGTTTCGGTAAAATGTACGGATAGCATGCTACCAAACCGGTTGATTTGAAAGGGAACGCCCTTATCCTGCAATACGGATTCGAGTCCCTTGTGCAGGTATTCCGTCTTTTGGTCCAAGCTTTCAAATATATCGGGCCGTTGGTCGAGCGATTTCAGCATGGCCAGGCCGGCCGCCATGGCCAAGGGGTTACCGCTAAGCGTGCCCGCCTGGTATACCGGACCTTCCGGCGCCAAATGTGCCATGATTTCGGAGCTTGCGGCAAAGGCGCCCACAGGCAGCCCACCACCTATTACCTTTCCGAAGCACAAAATGTCGGCATCGATGCCAAGGGCCTCCTGTGCCCCGCCCTTCGCCAACCGGAATCCCGTCATGACCTCATCGAACAGCAACAGGATGCCTTCATCGGTACACAGCTGTCGCAGGCCCTTGATAAATTCGTCGGAAGGTACGATGCAGCCCATATTACCGGCCACAGGTTCTATGATGATGGTTGCAATTTCGCCGCGGTTGGCCGCGACCAGTTCACGTACATTGTCGAGATCGTTATATCGCGCCAAGAGGGTATCCTTTGCCGTACCCTGGGTCACGCCGGGACTGTTGGGACTACCAAAGGTAACCGCCCCGCTGCCCGCTTGGATCAGAAAAGCATCGGCGTGGCCGTGGTAGCATCCGGCAAACTTGACGATTTTGTCCTTTCCCGTAAAGCCGCGGGCCAGGCGCACGGCGCTCATACATGCCTCGGTGCCGCTATTGACAAAACGGATCTTATCGATATTCGGCACCATGGAAACCGCCAATTTTGCCAGTTCGGTCTCGATTTCGGTGGGCATACCGAACGAGGTACCGTTTTTGGCCTTGTCGATGACCGCCCTGATCACCGGTTCATAGGCATGGCCCAGAATCAGGGGGCCCCACGAAGCGATATAGTCGATCAAGCGGTTGCCGTCTTCATCGTACAAATAGGCCCCTTTCGCCTTTTTGACGAAAATGGGGTCCCCGCCGACTGCCTTAAAGGCGCGGACGGGGGAGTTGACCCCTCCGGGAATGTACTTTTGGGCCTCCGCAAAAAGAGCACTGCTGCGCTTATAGAACATAGTTGTCAAAATTAATCGATCAGGGTCCAGAAGTCATAATGTCAATGCCCCGAAATGTACGGTAAATCCCGTGTCAGTTTTTCGGCCTCCAAAAATGACCGCTTCGTAGGCTTCCCGGGAAAGGTTCGCGGTATCCAAAGAAGGCTTATTTGTTGAAACTTTCGCTCTTCACGGTTAATTCCTGCCCCACCGCTAGGTTGTCGTCGTACATATAATTCCAACGTTTGAGGTCGTTTACGGAAACGGAATACCGTTTCGAAATGGAGTATAGGGTATCGCCGGCCTGTACGACGTGGGTGTCGAACCGTGGTTTTGACACCGAAACGGACCGCGCAACGGCAGGTTCGGATTTCATTTTCCCGTATCCCGATCGCGTTACCTCGGCATCGAACCGGTACAATCGATAGCGCTCGATCAGGGAAATCAATTTTTGTGGATAGCGTTTGTCGGTCGCGTAACCGGCCTTTCGCAATCCCTTGGCCCAAGCCTTGTAGTCGTTGTTCGGCAGCTCGAAAAGAAAATCGTAGCGGGAGCGACCGGACAAAAAGATGCTGTGGTCGCGGTACGAATACATGGGATGGTTGTACTTGCGGAAGCACTCCCCCTTTTTGTCGTCGTCATGATAATCGAAATCACCTTCCCACCCCGTGTGGCACTTGATACCGAAGTGGTTGTTGGTCTTTAGGGCCAGTTCCCCTTTTCCCAATCCGCTTTCCAGCAATCCCTGCGCCAAGGTTACGCTTGCGGGTATGCCGTAGGCTTTCATTTCGAATTGGGCGATTTCCGAGAAGGTGGTGATGTATTCCTCGGGCGAACCGATATCGAAATGGATAAACTCCCCCGT
>DASSWC010000240.1:0-19923 GCA_035705395.1 Pricia sp.
GAAGGACTTTTTGGATATATAGAGGCGCCGAAGCGGAATATTTAATTCAGTGCATTATATACGGGTAACATTCCGGGCAATTTTCCCTAAATTTAGCACCTTATCCTATTTTCATCGGTCTTAAACAACAAAACGAATGACACAAACCCCGAAAAATATTGCTATCGTGGGATCTGGATTGGTGGGGTCGCTATTATCGATCTATCTAAAGAAAAGGGGTCACGAAATTACCGTTTTCGATCGGCGACCCGATATCAGGAACATCGAGTTTTCAGGCCGCTCCATAAATCTGGCCATGAGCGACCGCGGTTGGAAGGCCCTGGCGCAGGTCGGTATCGAGGACGAAATTAAAAAAATCGCCATTCCGTTGGATAAGCGGGCGATGCATGTCATCGATAAGCCGATGTATTTTCAGAAATACGGAAAAGATGGCGAGGCCATCTGGTCCATATCGAGAGGTATCCTGAACCGCCGGATGATCGACTTGGCCGAGGCGTCCGGAGTTCGTTTTCGTTTCGAGGAAAAAGCGTGGGACGTCGACCTTTCCAAAGCCAAACTGTACACCGGGGATACGGAAAAAGGCGAGTGGAAGGAGCACGATTACGATTTAATTTTCGGATGCGACGGGGCTTTTTCCCGCGTACGCCATAAAATGCAACGCCAAAGCCGCTTCGACTACGCCCAGCATTTTATCGATGTCGGATATAAAGAACTGTCGATCCTGCCCCATGCGGACGGCTCACATAAACTGGATAAAAATTCCTTCCACATCTGGCCGCGGGGCGCGTTTATGTTTATAGCCATGCCCAATCTGGACGGAAGCTTTACCTGTACGCTGTTTATGCCTTTCGAGGGCGAGATCTCTTTTGAAAGTATCAAGACCAAGGCCGAGGCCAAGGCTTTTTTTGCGGCCCATTTTCCAGATGTCCGCAACGATATCGATAATCTTACCGAAGATTTTTTCAAGAATCCGACCAGTGCCATGGTCACCATGAAATGTTATCCGTGGACCTATTGGGACAAGGTAGCGCTGGTAGGCGATTCGGCACATGCAGTGGTGCCTTTTTACGGCCAGGGAATGAACGCGGGTTTTGAGGATATCTTCTTTCTCGATCAAATCATCGCAACCTACGGCGATGATTGGGAACGTATTTTTCAGGAATATCAAGAATTACGTAAGCCCAACGCCGACGCCATCGCCGAACTCAGCTATCGCAATTTTATGGAAATGAGCAGCAAAACCGCAGATCCGGATTTTTTACTGCAAAAGAAAATAGAGAAACGTTTTGCCGAAAGACATCCCGATAAATGGGTACCGGCCTACCGCCGGGTCACTTTTTCCGATCGGTCTTACGCCGAAGCGCTTGCCGAGGGCGATACCCAGGAAGAAATCATGCGACAGATCATGAAAATACCGGATATAGGGGAGAAATGGGACAGTGACGAGGTCGAGGCGCGGATGTTGGAACTTCTGGAATCAAAGCAAGTAAGCGGTAAACTAAAAAAAAAGCCATCCGGTGAAAGTGGATGGGCTTCTAAGGTATTATTTACGTAAAAAAATCCTAGAGCTTAGTGAACATCTTTTGCATTTTCTCCTGCTCCTCTTCGGCCAGGATGGGATCTACCAGGATCCTTCCACTGTGTTCGTCGGTGATGATCTTTTTTCGGGAGGCGATTTCTACCTGCACCTGTGGGGGTATGGTGAAGAACGAACCACCCGAGGCGCCCCTTTCGATCGGCACTACGGCCAGACCGTTCTTTACATTGGTGCGGATGCGGATATACGCCTTCACCAAACGCTCCTCGATATCGTTCTGAAATTTTTCGGATTCCTCCAACAGGGCCTTTTCTTCCTTTTCCGTTTCCTTTAAAATGGCATCCAGCTCGCTTTTTTTATGTTTTAAATGGGTTTCCCGCTCGGTCAGACGTTCCTTCGTCTCGGTCATGACCTCCTTTTTCTGTTCGATCTGTACCTTGAATTCCTTGATGTTCTTTTCGGCCAGTTGTATTTCAAGTTCCTGAAATTCCAGTTCCTTGCTTATGGAGTTGAACTCCCTACTGTTGCGTACGTTTTTCTGCTGATCGGCGTATTTTTTTATCAGGGCCTTGGCCTCTTCGATCAGATTCTTTTTGGCCCCGATCTCGAAGTTGACGGTCTCCACATCGGTCTTCAGCTTGTCGATACGCGTTTTGAGTCCCGCTACCTCGTCCTCCAGGTCCTCTACTTCCAAAGGCAGTTCACCGCGAACGTTGCGAATTTCGTCGACCCTGGAGTCGATGAGTTGTAGATCGTACAACGCCCTTAACTTTTCTTCTACGGTCATTTCTGTCTTTTTTGCCATATATCTTATAAATACGTGATGGGATTGGTTTTGCTTTCCGCCAAACGGATTGCAAAATTAGGAATTTTTTTCCGAAGATAATCCGTTAAAAGGTTTTTTGTAAACTGCTCGGTCTCATAGTGCCCAATATCGGCGATGACGATTTGACCCTCCGCTTTATAGAACTCATGGTATTTGATGTCGGCGGTAATTAAGATTTGGGCCCCCGAGGTTTTGGCGGCGTCGATGGCAAAGGCTCCGCTACCCCCCAAAACCGCAACCCGATTCACTTTTTGCCCAAGAAGAGGGGAATGCCGGATGACCGAAACGTGCATCTTTCGCTTCACTTGCCGTAAAAATTCCGTTTCTCCCATCGCTGCTTCCAATTCGCCCACCATCCCCATCCCCAGGTCTTGATCGATATTTTTCAGGCCGAGAATTTCGTAGGCCACCTCCTCGTACGGATGGTTTTCGAACAATGCCTTTACGATATCCGATCGGTGTACACGGGAGTAAATGACATTGATCTGTTCCTCTTTCCCGTAATGCGTCGTTCCGATCTCCCCCTTCACGGGACGCGCCTTCTCGCCGGGCTTGAAGCTTCCCGTGCCTTCGGTGCTGAAACTGCAATGGGAATACTTTCCGATATTTCCCGCCCCCGCCGCAAACAGGGCACTGCGTAAGGCTGCGGCATCTGCCGTCGGCACATAGGTCACCAGTTTTTCGATGCTTCCCTTTTTTGGGATAAGTATTTTGGGATTTTTTATTCCCAATACCTCACAAATTTTGGCGTTTACGCCTTCCCGAACATTGTCCAAAGCGGTGTGCATGCTGTAAATGGCCACATTATTTTGGATGGCCTTGATCACGGTCCGTTCCACATAGGTGCTGCCCGTCAACTTTTTCAACCCCCCGAAAATAATGGGATGAAAGCTGACAATAAGATTGCAATCGGATGCAATGGCCTCGTCGACCACGTTTTCGAGGGTATCCAAAGTGATCAGAATTCCCCGGACCTCTGCGTGGGCATCGCCGACCAACAGGCCTACATTGTCAAAATCCTCGGCGTGGGCCAAAGGGGCGAGCTCCTCGAGGTGTGCGGTAACTTGTTTTATTTTCATTGGTAGGTTCGTATCCTCCAAAGATAAAATATTATATTTTCGCTCTCGTGCGACTGCTTCGAAAAATACTATTTCCCATTTCGCTGGTCTATGCCCTGGTGGTACATATCCGCAATTACCTCTACGATGTGGGCGTTTTTAAAAGCAAAGGCTTTGTGACCCCGACCATCTGTATCGGTAATCTGAATGTCGGCGGAACGGGGAAGACCCCCATGGCGGAATGCCTTATTTCCCTGCTGCGGGATGATTACCGGGTGGCCTTGCTGAGCCGTGGCTATCGCAGGGATTCTAGCGGGTTTTTGCTGGCTGACGAACAAAGTACGGTCGAGGATATCGGGGACGAACCCTTTCAGATCCATTCGAAATTTCCGGGAATTAGCGTAGCCGTCGACGCAGATCGCCAAAAGGGAATCAGCATACTGGAACACAAATCGGCACCCGATGTCATTCTGCTCGATGACGCCTTTCAGCACCGCAAGGTAAAATACGGACTTTCGATTTTGCTGACGGCCTATGGAAACTTGTTTGTCGACGACTGGTACCTGCCTACCGGAAACCTCAGGGATAGCAAAAGGGAGGCTAAAAGGGCCGATGTGATCATTGTGACGAAATGCCCCCCCGCGATGGACGCTTCCGAACGACAGCGGATAGCCCGGAAATTGAAACCGGAACCGCACCAGCAGCTTCTGTTCAGTTATTTGGAATACGCGAAGGATTTGAAGGGAAGTAGCAGCGGTCGTTCGCAGGACCCCGCACGCGACCCCGAACGGGGTCTTGCTGAGGTCGCGGATAAAAAAATTACACTGGTCACCGGTATCGCCGACCCGGATCCCTTGGTGGCCCATCTGGAAAAGGCGGGACTCACTTTTGAGCATCTGCGCTTCAAGGACCACCATGCCTTTACCGAAAAGGAAGTCCGCCACTTGCGGCAAAGGGAGTTTTTACTGACCACCGAAAAAGATTTTATGCGCCTGAAAGGAAAAATGGAGAACCTGTACTATCTGCCTATCCGACATCGGTTTCTAGGCGATGGCCGAAACGTTTTGGTAGACCGCCTTGAAAATTTTATGAACAGGAATTCTTTGAACAGGAATTCTTAGGGATTTCCCCTAGGTATGCCTTCGAACCGGTGCCGCCCCGGGTATCAGGAAACAGGTTTTTTGACCAGGCTTTTACCAGGACTCCTATCGAAAATATTTTCACCGATTTTTTGGTAAAAAACCTCCGGTTTGAAAGGTTTGGTGACTACATCGTTGCAGCCCGCGGCATAGAAGCTTTCCAAGCTGTCATCCAAGGAAATGGCCGTAAGGGCGATAATAGGGGTGAAGGTGTCAAACTTTCTGATCTCTATGGTCGCTTCCTCGCCGCCGATACCGGGCATGTGTATGTCCATCAGAATGGCGTCATAAGGGTTTTCGCGTGCCATTTCGATGGCCTCGCCCCCGTGGTTGGCGATATCGCTGGTAATTTCTTTTTTGGCCAGCATTTTTTTGGTGATGACCTGATTGATCTTATTGTCCTCTACGATGAGCAAATGCAAGCCTTTGAACTGATAGTTTTCTTCGGTAATTTCAAAGGGAATTTCATCGAGAACGCTATCCTTGCTCTTGACCTTCAGTTCAAAAAAGAAGGCGCTGCCTTTGCCCAATTCGCTTTCCAACATGATTTTACTGTCAAAGAGGCCCAATAGGCTTTTTACGATGGTCAGGCCCAGCCCAGAACCCCCGTATTCCCTATTGATCTCAACGGAACCCTGCTCGAAGCCATCAAAAATATTTTCCTGTTGATCTTTGGAGATACCGATTCCCGTATCGTGTACTTCGAAATACAGGGTAACCTCTTCCTCCACTTTTTGTACCAATCGGGCGATAACGGTGACCTTTCCGTTTTTGGTGAATTTCAGGGCGTTGCCGACAAGGTTCATGAATATCTGCGACAGTTTGAGCGGATCGCTCATGAGATGGGTCGGGATGTTCTGATCGTATTCCAATATCAGGTCCGTGTTGTTATTTTTGGCGGTCTGCTGTAGTGAATCAATGGTTTCCTGAAGGATTTTCTTCAGGTTGAACTCGATGTTCATGGCCTCGAGCTTGTCCGCATCGATTTTGTTGATCTGTAGGATATCGTTGATGAAGTTCAGCAGGTAATCCCCTGAAAATTTTAAGGATTTTAGATGTTCTTTTTGGTTTTCACTGGGGTTTTCCTCCAGCAGAAGATGGGTGAGTCCCGTTACGGCATACAGCGGGGTGCGCAGCTCATGACTAACGGTGGACAGAAAATTGGTCTTGGCCTTCATGGCACTTACGGCGGAATCTCGTGCCGCCTGAAGCTCGTGGTTCTTGGTCTGCAACAGGTCGTTCGTCTTCAGTTTGATCTGGTTGTTGCGAAATAGCGAAACGGCCAGCAGCGTAATGATTACCAATAGGGCGGAGGTCAAAATGGCCGCAATATCGGATTGGTTCTTGGATTCGTTCAGCTCCTCGATTTTTTGCTCCTGACGTTTTATCTCATCACCCATAAAATCGAACTGCAACTTTTCGGCGGTCTTGGTCTCGGTCTGTAGCTTGGCGATATTGTAAATGGAATCGCGAATGGCGAGCAGGTTTTTGTTGTTGCGCAAGGCTAGGTCAAAGCGGTCCAAAGTAGCGTATACGTCGGTCAGTAAGGTATTGGCCTCGATAATTTCCCTGAAAAATTTCTTCTTTTTAGCGAGTTCCAGGGCATGTTCAGCGTTCACGGCACTTTCTTCGAGTTCGTTGGTCGCTAACTGCAATCGCGCCAGGCCCAGATAGGCCCTCGTTGCCAGATATTCACTTTCGTAAATATCGGTATTGATAATAAGGGAATTGAAATTTTTTTCGGCCTCTTCGTACTTCTCCAGTTTGAGGTAAATGTAGCCTTCCGCCATCAGGATATTGTTGAAGAAATTGCGGTCGTTGTTCAATTGACGGGCCTCACCCAGCAGAAAGATGGCCTGAAAATTCCGTCCGGCCCTAAAGGCAAGAAGGGCCTCTACATATTTGCCCACCGCATCGCCGTACGGATATTCCGTCGCCCGCAATAGCGCCTTGGCACGATCGGAAAATAACAGGGTTGATTCTTCCTTATCGAGTTTGAGATAGAGTAGGGCAATTTTTTGGTAACTGTCTATAAGGGACTTCACGTCCGCATTGGCCTCGGCAACTTTTGCCGCCTTTTCGAGGGATTCAAGGGCCCTGTCGGTCTGGTCCCTGTTGCTGAAGATGCGCGCCGCGTCGAAATAGGTCTGCACCTCTTTGGGAGGTATGCTGTCTTGTGCGGCCCCTACTGAAACCGCAAAGAAAAGCACCAGGGCAAGCCACGGAACACACCATCCTGTATGTGAAAATTTGTAGCTCAAGCGTATTGTTTTCGCATCGGTGCCATGTAGGTGCCGGAAATCAAGATATTATCTGCCAACTAAACGTTAAATATACACAACTATTGTTTTCGGTACTAATCAATATGCTTGTGCGCCTTGTACGAAGACCGTACCAGGGCACCGCTCTCCACGTGGCGAAAGCCCATATCCAGGCCGATGGCCTCATATTTTTTAAACTGTTCCGGAACGATAAACTCCTTGACGGGCAGATGTTTTTTCGAGGGTTGCAAGTATTGGCCTATCGTCACTACGTCGACATGGGCATCGCGCAGGTCCCTAAGGGTTTCCAAAACCTCGTCTTCCCGTTCTCCAAGGCCGAGCATGATACCCGATTTCGTACGGTTTACGCCTTGGTCGTGCAAATATCGCAACACCCCAAGGCTCCGTTCGTATTGGGCTTGTATGCGTACCTCACGGGTCAGTCGTTTTACGGTTTCCATATTGTGGGAGACCACCTCGGGAGCAACTTCAACAATGCGGTCAAGATGTCTTTCGATACCTTGAAAATCGGGAACCAGGGTTTCCAAGGTGGTTTGTGGGTTCATTCTGCGGATGGCTTTGACGGTTTCGGCCCAGATAATCGACCCCATATCCTTTAGGTCATCCCTGTCCACAGAGGTAACTACGGCATGTTTGATGCCCATGATTTTGATGGATCGGGCCACCTTCTCAGGTTCTGCCCAGTCCACGCTCGACGGCCGGCCGGTCTTGACGCCACAAAAGCCGCAGGAACGCGTACAGACATTGCCCAATATCATGAACGTGGCCGTACCTTCGCCCCAACATTCGCCCATATTGGGGCAACTGCCCGAAGTGCAGATGGTGTGCAGGTCGTACTTGTCTACCAGGCCCCGAAGTTGGGTATATTTTTTACCGGTAGGAAGCTTGACGCGCAGCCATTTCGGCTTTCCTCTGGCGGGAACCTTTGCTTCAGCGCTTTTTACCGGTGCATCTTTTTCCAGGGTTTCCATACTCATATTTCCATGCGATCTTAATACAAATATACGGTTTCAGGAGGCGTTCTTGATTACTTCCGCCAGTAATTTCTTCCCCCGCAGTAACTTGACCTTGACGTTAGTAACGGGCTCGTTGAGTTCCTTGGCGATGTCGGCATAACTCAGTTCCTTGAAATAGCGGAGATTGATGACCTCTTGGTAATGGGGTTTCAATTTTTTGAGGTGCAGCAGTAGGTTGGCAAGGTTCTGTTCGTTGATCAACCGATCTTCGGCCGAAGGGGCATCATCAAGTATCTTTTTTACGGCTTCGTGGTTACTGCCGGTCTCCAAATCTTTTTTCCGTTGTCTGAGGAGGTCGACGTGTATGTTCTTCGAAATCGCGATCAGCCAAGTCTTGAATTCGTAGGAGGGGTTATACGTATTCAGTTTGTCGAATGCTTTGGAGAAGGTCTGGACGGTGATATCCTCCGCATCGTTTTCGTTTTCGGTGCGCTTGAGCTGGAATCCGTAGACATCGTTCCAGAATCGGTCCAACAGGGCACTGAAGGCAATTTGGTTTCCTGCAATTGCCTTTTGGATAATATCCTGGGTGTCCTCGGTGTTTCCCAAGAAATAGGGGGTTTAGTAAACGGTTTGAAATCCTTTATTTTTACGATTGTAACCCGGGTTGGGGCTCATTTCTACATTCCTGTTCATCGGGCAGTTTTCCGCACATCCCACAGGCCTCCCCATCTTGGTTCAGATATGGACTCTGGCTGGCGCAGGTACCCGCGAATTTTCCGTCCTTCTTGGCCCATATCTTGATGGCGATACCGGCAAAGGCAACGGCCAATATCGCTATGGTCAGTAGTACTAGTTTCATGGCTTTCTTTTAAGCAAAGGTACGAAATAAAGCCCCAAAACCGAAGCTTAGGGGCTTATTTTGCGAATGACTATCGGCCAAGGGCCGTTGGATTTTGACCCAGAGGATATAGCACCTGTTTAATAGGCGATGTTCGCTACAATGTTTTCTGGGGTGGGACTTTGGTTGCCGCCCTTGGGCTCGACAGTGATATAGCCCAACTCGTTATCATCGGAATAGGGCAGGGCAAGCAGTTTTTGGTCCGCTTCCTCAATGATACCGAGATTGACCATTTTGCCGTTGACCTCGGCCCACATCCGGTAGCTTTGATCTTCGGGCAGATGCGGCAATTTGCTCACGTTGATATACGAGAGTCTTTTCACGGGATTTACATAGGCCACGGCCTTGAGTTCCTTGGCCTTCTTGTTTCCTTTTACCTCGTATTTCTTGGTTTCAGGATTCTGAAGTACGATGAACTGGTTCCTGACATCTTCCAATTGCTCTCGAAGGTCTTCCTGCAGCGTATCGACTTTTTTGTTAACGATGGCATTTGCCTTATGCAAATCCTGATTTTGGTTCCAAAGAAAATAGGAAGCGGCGGCGGAGAGCAATAGGGCTAAACTGGCGGCGGCGGAATACTTCAGGAATTTTCCCGTCCCTTTGGTTTCCTTACGGATCCGGGCCATGATTTTGTCCTTAAGCCCTTCCGGCGGTTGAACGCTGTGCAAATTGGCGAAGGTCTCCAGATTTTCCTGTAATTCGTCATACGCCTCGCGCACTTCGGGATACATAGAAATGAATTGTTCCGCCTGCAGGGTTTCCACGTCATTGGTAGCCCCCATCAGGTAGCTTTCCAACAAATCGGATTCCAGAATTTCGTGTACTTTTTCTTTCATTTGACAATTGGTTTTTTGACTTTGACAATTTTCGCATAATCCGCCGACAAAACGGCCCTGAAGATTTTGGTAATTTCTTAAGGGTCAAAATGGCTTGATTATGAGATTACTAGGTGTATTAGGTTTAGTGGTAAGGTCAACAGTATGGCCATGCTGTAAATCTTTTTTAGCTCCCGCAGTCCGATTTTCAATCGTGATTTGATAGTTCCCAAGGGAATGTCAAGCTCGTCGCTGGCTTCCTGTTGTGTCATCCCCTGAAAAAAAAGGGCATCCAACACAATTTGGTATTTGGATTCTATCCTTCCCAGATTTTCATGGACGTCTATAAGCTCAGGTTTTGTACTGTTGACGCCTAGATTATATACGTCGGAAACATCGATTTGGATTTCCTTGCCACTTTTTGTCTTTACGCTCCTTAGCTTATCTATCGCCGTATTGCGCGTAATCCGGAAGAGCCACGTGAACAGTTTTGCCTTCGAGGCATCGTAGGTATGGGATTTTTTCCAGATTTTCACAAAACTTTCCTGCAGTACATCCTGGGCCAGATTCTCGTCGCGCGTGACTTTGTTGGCGACACCCAGTAGCGTCGCGCCATAGTGTTCGTATAGCAATGAGATTGCTTTTTCGTTTCGCTCCCGGAGTAGCTCAACGATATGTTTTTCAAGTAAAGTGCTCATTTTTGGGGAAGGTCAGGGAACAGGTTCATAAAAAAAATTTGATTGGGGGCATCCGAGTTGGTCTTTTGCTTCGTATATGTACAAACGGCACTTTTTCAATTTGATTGTTGCCATTTGAAAATTCAAAATTTTATAATATAAATGTGCAATTGGTAACTGCACATTTAGTTTTTGGTTAGTTTGGTTTGGTATGACCCCTGATGCCTTTGGCCGCGGGGGTCATTTTTTTGTCGTTCATTCGATGATGTTGACTTCCGGCTCGATCGCAATATTGAATTTCCGGAGGACCGCATCCGCAATTTTCCGGGCCATGTCGATAATCTCTTCCCCGGTGGCGTTCCCATGATTGACCAATACCAGTGCCTGGTGCTCGTGAACACCGGCATCGCCGAAACGTTTTCCCTTAAAACCACACTGTTCGATCAACCAACCTGCGGGAATTTTATAGGCATCGTCCGAAATTTTGTAAAAAGGGGCTTGGGGATGCACCTTGGTAAATATATGGAATTCAGAGGCTGATATAACGGGATTTTTAAAAAAACTGCCGCTATTGCCCAAGACTTTAGGGTCGGGCAGTTTACTTTGTCGGATAGCGATTACGGCATTGGAAACATCCTGAATCGTAGGGTCGGAAATTCCCTGCTTTTGGAGTTCGCTTTTGATAGCTCCATAAGAGGTATTGACGCGGTGCGGGCGTTTGTTCAATTTTAGGATGACGGAAACGATGATGTACCGTCCCTTGCCCTCGTTCTTAAAAAAGGAATCCCGATAGCCGAACCGGCAATCCCGCTTGGTGAAGGTGGTAAGGCGCTGATCGGACACCGACATGGCTTCGCAGCTTACAAAGATATCCTTCAGCTCTACTCCATAGGCACCGATATTCTGTATGGGCGCCGTTCCCACGTTTCCGGGGATGAGGGATAGGTTTTCAAGGCCCCCGTACCCATGGTCCAACGTCCACAGCACCAATTCGTGCCAATTTTCCCCGGCCATAACTTTCAGTATGACCTGGTCGTTTTCTTCCCCGACCATTTCGATTCCCTTGATATTGATGTACAATACCAGCTTGTCGAGATTGCCGGTAATCAGCATATTGCTGCCCCCGCTGATTACGAATTTTTCGGGATGCTTTTCGAGTTGTAACGCCTGCCGCAGTTCCTCGACGCTATTGATTTCCAGAAAATACCGGGCTTTGGCGGCAATGCCAAAGGTGTTGTACGGTTTAAGGGATATTTCTTTTTTAATGTCCATCAAATACTATCCACGCATTGGCAATGAGTCGTTCTTATTATTCGTTATGTGTATAACTCTCCAACGCCTCCTTTAGTATACGGACCGCCCTTTTCAGACTTTCGCGGTCGAGTACGTAGGCGATACGGATCTGGTTCCTGCCGAGCCCCTTGCTGGCATAGAAACCTGCGGCGGGGGCGACCATTACGGTTTCGCCATCCGAGTGGAAATCTTCCAAAAGCCATTGGGCAAAATGGTCGGCATCGATGATGGGCAGCTCGGCAATGCAATAAAAAGCGCCTTGGGGCCTTCCGATCTTGACCCCTTCGATTTTTTCGAGTTCGGCGATAAGCAGGTTCCGCCGCAGGGTGTACTCCTCCTTTACCTCGTCAAAATAGCGCTGCGGCGTTTCGAGGGCGGCCTCACTGGCGATTTGGGCCAAAGTGGGCGGGGATAACCGGGCTTGGGCGAATTTCAGGGCGGTCTGAACGACTTCCCGGTTTTTGGTCACCAAGCAGCCGACACGGGCCCCGCACATGCTATACCGTTTGGAAACGGAATCGACCATGATGGCGTGTTCTTCGAGGCCCGCCGGCTGTAAAACGGAATAATGTTGCCGGCCGTCATAGGCGAATTCCCGATATACTTCGTCGGACACTAAAAACAGGTCGTGCTTTTTTACCAGGTCCGCCAGTTTATTGATTTCCACCTGAGTATACAAATAGCCGGTGGGATTACCGGGGTTGCAGATCAATATGGCCTTGGTCTTCCGCGTAATCGATTTTTCGAATTCCTCGATGGGGGGCAGGGCAAAATTCGTGTCGATGTGTGAGGTAACAGGCACCACGGTCACGCCTGCCGCCGTGGCAAAACCGTTGTAATTGGCATAGAAGGGCTCGGGAACGATAATCTCATCCCCCGTATCCATAATACTGCCCATGGTAAAGGCCAAGGCCTCTGAGCCTCCCGTGGTTACGACAATATCCTCCGCCTGAATATGGATGTCGTGTTTGGCATAGTATCCCGCCAATTTCGTTCGGTAGGTTTCTGAACCTTCCGAGCGGCTATATTCGAGTACCTCAAGGTCGTGGTTCCGTACCGCGTCGAGTGCGACTTGGGGAGTCTTGATATCCGGTTGGCCGATGTTGAGATGTATCACGTGGATTCCTTTCTTCCTGGCCGCCTCGGCAAAGGGTACCAGTTTACGGATAGGCGATTGTGGCATGGAATGCCCTTTTTGCGATAGGGATGGCATAGCGCTGTGGATTTTCTGCAAAAATGGGAAAAGCGGACGGGGAAAAAAAGTTTATACGTTTATTAGTTTACAGGATTATGGGCCTGGCATGTTTACCATCCTGTCCCGTGATGCGGTACGGACGTGTCTATCTGTTAAAAAACAGGGTTTGAAAAGAAAAAGTCGTAACTTAATGATCGGTAAGCGGTTAAGAACATTAAAGTTGAAGCGGTCCGTACTCCATATCACCATCCTTCTCATACTGCTCCCCGTATTGGGAGCGGCACAGAACTTCACTTTGGCCGATGGGCGAAAATTCGAAAAGCTGAAATTCCGCTTGATCAACAACCTTATCATCATCCCGATGGAGGTGAACGGCACCGAACTGTCCTTTATATTGGATTCCGGGGTAGACAAGCCCATTCTTTTCAACCTCTCCGACCGGGATTCTGTGCAGATCAACAATGTTTCGGAGATTACGATCAACGGGCTGGGCGACGGCGAACCGATCAAGGCCTTGCGCTCCCACGGCAATACCTTCCGATCGAAGTATATCGAAAACCAGAACCAACAACTGTATGTGGTACTGGACAAAAACATGAACTTTTCGCCCACATTGGGCATCCCCGTCCACGGAATTATCGGATATGACCTTTTCAGGGACTTTGTGGTGGAGATCGATTATGGGAGAAAGTTCCTCAAGTTTCACAATCCGGAGACCTATTCATACCGCAAACGCAGACGACAACAAGTACTCCCGCTGTCCATTATCCAAAAAAAGGCCTATATAGATGGCCAACTATCGTTAGAACACGATCTTCCGGTCAGGTTGTTGGTCGATACCGGAAGTAGCGATGCCATCTGGCTTTTTGAAAACGAGGCCATAAACGTGCCGGATCGTTATTATGAGGAGTTTCTCGGTAAAGGCCTGAACGGCGATATTTTTGGGAAACGCACCAAGGTCGATGCCGTTCGTATCGGAGACTTTGTTTTGAAGGATGCCAAGGCGGCGTTTCCCGACAGGGCCGCATTCAATGGCATAGTAAATTTTGGCAGTCGAAACGGAAGCATCGGAGGAGATCTTTTGAAACGCTTCAATATCGTTTTTGATTACGGACGGAATAAAATCCTACTTCGTAAGAATAGAAATTTCAACGCGCCGTTCCAATACAATTTGAGTGGTCTGAGCCTTCAACATAATGGAATGCGCTATATCGCCGAGAGCATCTCCGATGGCCGGGGGGTGGTACATAGCGATGAAAAATCTTTCGGTGATGTCCAGATTCTTTTCGAGACCAGGACACGGCTCAGTCTGGTACCCGAAATCGTAGTCTCGGGCATCCGTGCCGGAAGTCCCGCCCATGAGGCAGGCCTTATGGAAGGCGATGTCATTCTGGCCGTCAACGGAAAGCGGATACACCGGTACCAACTACAGGAAGTTCTCGAAATGCTCAATGAAAAGGAGGGAAAGCGGGTTAAAGTACACATTGTACGCCACAACCAAGACCTCACATTCAGCTTTATCCTCAAAAACCTGTTCAAGGATCGGCCGTGATAGCAATTTGATATTTTAAAAAGTACTTTACTTTCCGTCCGCAGCCTTTACCTCACCCTTGATTTTTAGAACTTTGGTGGGCGTATCGGCGTTCGAAATTACGGTTATCGCCTTTCGGAAGGGGCCCACTCGCTGGGTGTCGTACTTCACTTGAATCTCACCCGTCTTGCCCGGTAGAATGGGTTCTTCGGGTTTTTTGGGGATGGTACAGCCACAACTGGAGCTTACCTTACTGATGATCAGGGGCGCATTGCCCGTATTCGTGAATTCGAAAACCCGCACGCCGTCCGCGCCTTTGGCTATCTCACCGTAGTCGAAAGTGTCCGATTTGAACTCGATCTTGGCGGTCTTTTCCTGTGCGGTGAGGGACAATCCCATTAGGCCAACAAACAATACAAGTACTATTTTTTTCATGATTTTGGTTTTAAGGGAAGGCCAAAATTAAATCTTTTCGTTTGGACCTCCAAAATTCTTTACTTATCTGTTAACGTTGCTTATTTTTGTTTCGTATCTAAAATCCGGCAAAATTGCCCTTTTTTTCAACAAATAACGGATAAGATGGCCCGTTTCTGGCAAGCCGCCGTTTACAAATCAAAAACCGTTCCAAATCATGGAAATACCTTCGAAATACGATGCCCGCAACGCTGAAAACCGTTGGTACGACTATTGGGTGGAGCACAAGTATTTTGAGTCCGTACCCGACGGGCGCGAACCCTATACCATCGTTATTCCCCCGCCGAACGTTACGGGGGTGCTCCATATGGGCCATATGCTGAACAACACCTTGCAGGACGTCTTAATCCGCCGGGCCCGCCTCATGGGCAAAAATGCCTGCTGGGTACCGGGCATGGACCATGCCTCCATCGCCACCGAAGCCAAGGTTGTCGCCAAATTGAAGTCAGAAGGCATTGATAAGTCCGATTTAGGCCGTGAGGAATTCCTGAAACACGCTTGGGCGTGGACGGACGAGTACGGCGGCGTCATTCTAGAACAGCTCAAAAAGCTCGGCTGCTCCTGCGATTGGCATCGCACCAAGTTCACGATGGACGATGCTATGTACCGATCGGTCATCAAGGTGTTCGTCGACTTGTTCGACAAAGGCCTGATCTACCGCGGGTATCGCATGGTTCATTGGGACCCCGAGGCGAAGACGACCCTGTCAGACGAGGAAGTCGTCTATGAGGAAAAACAGGGAGTATTGTACTACATAAAATATCCGATAGTGGACAGGGATGGCTCTGTCGCCCGCGCTTCCGAAGGCCACTTGGAAGACGAGGCTACCGGGACGGATGCGTTTATGACCATCGCCACGACCAGACCTGAAACCATTTTGGGCGATACCGCCATCTGTATCAACCCCCGTGACGAACGGTTCCGTCATTTGAAAGGAAAAAAGGCCATCGTTCCCATATGCAACCGGGTCGTGCCCATTATCGAGGACGAGTACGTGGATATGGAATTCGGTACCGGATGCCTAAAAATTACCCCGGCCCATGATGTGAACGACAAGGTGCTGGGCGAAAAGCACGATCTGGAAATCATCGATATCCTCAATGAGGACGCCTCCCTGAATTCGTTCGGATTGCACTATGAGGGGAAGGACCGTTTTGTGGTCAGAAAGGAAATCACCCAAGAGCTTAAGGAAAAGGGATTTTTGGTCAAAACGGAAAATTACGTCAATAAAGTTGGGACTTCCGAGCGTACCAAAGCCGTTATCGAGCCGCGGTTGAGCGAGCAGTGGTTCCTAAAAATGGAAGCCCTGGCAAAACCGGCCCTAAAAGCGGTCATGGAAACGCGGGAAATTCGTTTCTTCCCCAAGAAATTCGAGAATACCTACCGCCATTGGATGGAGAACATCCGCGACTGGAACATCTCACGCCAACTCTGGTGGGGCCAGCGTATTCCCGCCTACTATTACGGTGATCGCGCCGACGATTTCGTGGTGGCGGAGACTCGGGAAGAGGCCTTGGAAAAAGCCAATGCTAAATTAAACCTTCGGGAAGCCGCGGTCGGGAAACCTTTACGGGCGGAGGACTTAAAACAGGACGAAGACGTTCTCGACACTTGGTTTTCCTCTTGGCTCTGGCCGATCAGCGTATTCAATGGTATTTTAGAACCGGACAATCCGGAAATCAATTATTACTATCCTACCAATGACTTGGTTACCGGTCCCGATATCATCTTTTTCTGGGTGGCGCGAATGATCGTTTCCGGCTACGAGTTCCGTGATGAGCGTCCCTTCAAAAACGTGTATTTCACGGGACTGGTGCGGGATAAGCAGCGCCGAAAAATGTCCAAATCCCTCGGCAATTCCCCCGATGCGCTCCGACTGATCGAGGAATACGGGGCGGACGGGGTGCGCGTGGGACTGCTGTTGAGCTCCGCTGCGGGCAACGACCTGATGTTCGATGAGGATCTTTGCCAGCAGGGCAAAAACTTCGCCAATAAAATTTGGAACGGATTTCGTCTGGTAAAAGGCTGGGAGGTACGTGATGGCCCCCAACCCGAAGCCTCTAGACTGGGAATCGCCTGGTATACCGCCAAATTCGATCAAACCCTTGCAGAAATCGGGGACCATTTCGACAAATACCGGATTTCCGATGCCCTGATGGCCATCTACAAACTGATTTGGGATGACTACAGCTCTTGGTTGCTCGAGATCATCAAGCCCGACTATCAACAACCTATTGATCGTAAGACCTATGACGCGGTCATTCACCTACTCGAACAGAACCTGAAATTGCTGCATCCTTTTATGCCATTTTTGACCGAGGAAGTCTGGCAACATATTGCGGAGCGTTCGCCCGAAGAGGCGTTGGTCGTCGCAAAATGGCCAAAAGCCCGGTCGATGGATGCCGCTCTGATCCGAGAGTTCGATTTCGCCACCGAAGTCATTTCCGGCGTCCGCAACATTCGTAAGGAAAAGAACATCCCTATGAAGGAGGCCTTGGAACTTTCCGTTTTGAACCAGGAAAAAGCTCCCGAAAAATGGGACGTTATCATCCAAAAATTGACTAATTTATCCCTAATTTCGTATGGTGATACCTCGGTCGAAGGTGCCTTGTCCTTCCGGGTGAGGAGTAACGAATACTTTGTCCCCATAAGCGATAGCATCGATATGGAAGCCGAAATCCAAAAAATCGAGGAGGAGCTGAAATACACCAGAGGCTTTTTGAAATCCGTACAAAAAAAGCTATCCAACGAGCGTTTCGTCAACAACGCCCCTGGGCAGGTCATCGCCCTAGAACGCAAGAAACAGGCCGACGCCGAGGCAAAGATCGAGACCTTGGAGAAGAGTTTACAGAGTTTGGGTTGAAGTCGCGGAGGTAGAATACCAGCTACAAGCACGCACATCGTTTAAAGGCTTTCCTGAATGTGTATGCGGGGTTTTGAAACTTGAAGGGCAGGTAAAAAAATGGATTGAGAATTAATTATCCTCATATAAAACACAGCATCATATAAAACACAGCATCATGAAAAATCTCTTTTGTTTGTTAATAATCTTTGCCGTTCTCCCCATGTCATGTCAAGAAAAGAAAAATTCCAGGATTCTTCCCTCCGAAATCCAGATCAAGACCGCTACGCTTCCGGCGCCGGAAGCCGATAAGGCGGATGCCATGGTCTATGGTTACAATGAAAACGGGGAGATGACCATCCTGCGCGAAGGCGGTAACAATTTGGTCTGTATTGCGGATGACCCCACAAAGGAAGGGATCAGTGTCGCCTGTTACTCCAAAAAGTTGGAACCGTTTATGAAAAGGGGCCGCGAACTCACCGCAGAGGGCAAGAATGCCGAAGAAAAAGAAGAAATCCGCAGTGCGGAAGTGGAGTCCGGAAAATTGCAAATGCCCGAGGTGCCCAGCATGTTATATGTGTATTCCGGCAGCGATGCGGCCTACGACAAAACGACGGGCGAACTCGGCGACGGGCAATTCCGCTATGTAATCTACACTCCGTTCGCCACGACGGAGTCCACTGGCCTACCCGGTAAGCCCCATGCCAAGGGGATGCCTTGGCTAATGGATCCCGGTACCCATAAGGCGCATATTATGGTAGGACCTTTTGAATAAGCGAATAATCCCTAATTTTCTGCGGACAACTATGAGACCCTATATTCTTGCCGAAACCCATTGGGATACCGTAAAGGAATCCAAATACGATTTGGCCGTGTTGCCCTGGGGCGCCACCGAGGCCCACAACTACCATTTGCCCTATGCCACCGACAATTATGAGGGGGACGCCCTTGCCGCGGAATCCGCCCGGATTGCGTGGGAAAAAGGGGGAAAGGTCATTGTGCTGCCCACCGTGCCCTTCGGGGTGAATACCGGGCAGGCCGATATCTATCTGGATATCAATCTGAACCCGAGTACCCAATTTGCGATTTTATGCGATGTGGCCGAGGTCCTGAACCGGCAGGGTATCCGTAAACTATTGCTGTTCAATAGCCATGGGGGAAATAATTTTAAGCCCTTGGTGCGGGAACTGGGACTCAAATTCCCGAAGATGTTCTTCAGTTTTTGCTTCTGGGCGCAGGCACTGGATAAAAAGAATTATTTCGAGGAAAAGGGCGACCACGCCGATGAGATGGAAACCAGTCTGATGTTGCATTTGCATCCGGAATTGGTGCTTGACAAGGAGAAATGGGGCGACGGGGCATCCAAAGCTTTTAAAATCAAATCGTTTTCGGAAAACTGGGCCTGGGCCGAGCGCCAATGGTCGAAAATCAGCGAGGATACCGGAGTAGGAAATCCCCATAAATCCACTTCCGAAAAAGGCGAGCGTTTTTTTAAGGACGTCACCCAAAAGATGGGCGATTTTATGTTGGAGCTTTGTCAAGCCGATCCAGAAAGTTTGTACGAATGAGTTAATCGCAGAAAAGTCCCGTATGCACCCAAAGCGGTTCCTGCGGCCAAATTCCCACGTACTACCCCTTCATTACCTCGTTCTTCACCAATTTCACATATTCCCGCATGGCCTTTTCCAGGCTCATTTTTTTCGCCTGTATGAGCGCATTGGTCTTAAAGGCGTTTATCAGTGGCGTATCACTGCCTGGATTATCGTAATTTCTATTGGCAATCTTGTAATACGCATAGAGTTTTAAAAGAAGATCGGCGGGCAGGGGTTCGGTATATGCGTTCATGAACGCTACTGCTTTTTCGAAATCAGTATGTAATTTCTTCGTCTTCATCTCTTTTAACGGTAAAGGCGGCGATACAGGTCTTCGCCCCGGTCACTTTTTGGTTGAGTTTGACGGTAATCGCACAGTCCAACGGCAGCAGCAGATCAACGCGGGAACCGAATTTAATAAACCCGGCGTCGTCGCCCTGCTGAACGTTTTCTCCTTCTTCTGCATAATTTACGATACGACGGGCCATGGCCCCGGCAATCTGTCGGTAAAGGATGTCACCGAATTTTGGGGTTTTTATGACCACTGTGGTCCGCTCGTTCTCCGTACTCGATTTCGGATGCCAGGCGACCAAATATTTCCCGGGATGGTATTTCGAATATTTTACGCTTCCGCTGACGGGGTAACGGGTAACGTGCACGTTGACGGGGGACATAAAGATGGAGACCTGCTTTCGCCGGTCGTTGAAAAATTCGGTCTCTTCGACTTCCTCGATAACCACGACCTTCCCGTCCACGGGAGCCAAAATCTCGTCGAAATTCTTGACCGTTTTACGGGTCGGGTTCC
>DASSWC010000241.1:0-3943 GCA_035705395.1 Pricia sp.
CACCATCTTATTGGCCTCGCATCTACTGGATGAGGTGGAAAAGGTCTGCAGCCACGTAGTCATCCTCAGGAAAGGGGAGAAACTGTACTCCGGCCGGGTAGACGGCATGCTGTCCAGCCACGGATTTTTCCAGCTACGGTCGGAAAATACCGAATTATTGACCCGATTTCTTGAAAAAAATGCGATTTTCGGCGCGATAAAAGTCGAAAACGGACTCGTCACGGCCATTTTAAAGGAAGAAATGGATGCCATAGAACTGAACAAAACACTATTTGCCCAAGGTATCGTGCTCTCGCATCTGGTTAAGCGTAAAGACAGTCTGGAGGAGCAGTTTCTGACACTGACCAAGAATTAGGCGAACTGAACCAAAACCGGGGCAAGACCGATACGATTAAGACAAGGTGCTCGCCTTGGCCCAAAGCGAAGATTTCATCCCTGACCCGGAGCGAAACACTAAAAATACTATGATACGACTGTTACAGATAGAGTTTATAAAACTTTGGAACAATAGGGCCAGCAAGATATTGATCATCTCCTATTTTGTGCTGTTGACCTCCATCGCCCTGATAGCCGCCGTCAAGTTTGACATCGGTCCGGTGCAATTTCATCTGGCGGATCAGGGTATCTTCAACTTTCCCTATATCTGGCATTTCAACACCTATGTTGCGGCACTTTTCAAACTCTTCCTGGCCATTGTCATCGTTTCGATGATGTCGAACGAATACAGCAATAAGACCATCAAGCAAAACTTGATAGACGGACTTTCGAAGCGGGAATTTATCCTGTCAAAGTTTTTGACGGTGATCTCCTTTTCACTGATTTCCACAATCTTTGTATTTGTAGTCTCCCTAATTCTCGGTCTTATCTATTCCGATTATGATGAATTGCCTATTATTTTTTCCGATCTGGAGTTTGTGATGGCATTTTTCCTCAAATTGGTCGCATTTTTTTCCTTTTGTCTTTTTCTCGGGATATTGGTAAAACGTTCCGCTTTTGCCCTTGGATTTTTGGTGTTATGGGCCATCTTCGAACAAGTGATTTTCGGGCTCCTTGGCTGGAAATTAGTTTCATGGGATACCGCCAGTACCATAAAGGGATGGCTTCCCCTACAATCCATGGCGAACCTGATCGAAGAGCCTTTTTCAAGGTTGAATGCCGTACAGTCGGTAGCCAAGGAAATCGGGGAAGAATTTAAACTGGACTATCAGGTATACTGGTACGAAATCCTTATCGTACTCGGCTGGACGGCCATTTTCATCTATCTGTCCTATGCCCTTCTCAAGAAGCGGGATCTGTAACGGGAAGCGCGATCTGTAACGGGAAACCTGTGTAAATACCAACGTACTTTTGTACCTTTAGGGGATGAAATTTAAGGTAGTATCGGAATATGAACCCACGGGTGACCAGCCCGAGGCAATCAGACAATTAACCAATGGAATGGAGGCCGGCGACCGGTACCAGACCCTTTTGGGCGTCACCGGATCGGGTAAGACCTTTACGGTGGCCAATGTGGTCGAGAACGTACAGCGGCCTACCTTGGTCCTGGCTCATAACAAGACCCTGGCCGCACAGCTGTATTCGGAGTTTAAGCAGTTTTTTCCCAATAATGCGGTGGAATATTTCGTGTCCTACTACGATTATTATCAACCGGAAGCGTTTATTCCCACATCGGGACTCTACATCGAAAAGGATCTTTCCATCAACGAGGATATCGAAAAACTGCGTTTGAGTACGACCTCTTCGCTGCTTTCGGGACGGCGCGATGTTATTGTGGTCGCTTCCGTATCCTGCTTGTACGGTATCGGAAATCCCATTGAATTCCGGAAAAACGTGATCAGCATTAAAAAGGACCAGGTCATCGCCCGGACCAAATTCCTCCATCAATTGGTACAGGGACTGTACTCACGGACTACGGCGGACTTCCGGAACGGAAATTTCCGGGTCAAGGGGGATGTAGTGGATGTTTTCCCCAGCTACGCCGACCATGCGTTCCGTATCCATTTTTTCGGGGACGAAATCGAGGAAATCGAGGCCTTCGATCCGTTCAACAACAACGTGATCGAGGTGTACGAAACCTTGAACATCTATCCCGCGAACATGTTCGTTACCTCGCAGGATGTGCTCCAAAACGCCATCCACCAAATCCAGGACGACTTGGTCAAACAGATCGATTATTTCAAGGAAATCGGCAAACCCCTGGAAGCCAAACGCTTGGAAGAACGTACCAATTTTGATTTGGAGATGATCCGCGAACTGGGATATTGCTCCGGCATCGAAAATTATTCCCGCTATTTGGATGGACGTCAGCCAGGCACCCGTCCCTTCTGCCTTCTGGACTATTTTCCCGATGATTACTTGATGGTGGTCGACGAGAGCCACGTGACCATTCCCCAAGTACATGCCATGTACGGTGGGGACCGTTCGCGAAAGGTAAATCTGGTGGATTACGGCTTCCGCCTTCCCGCGGCCATGGATAACCGGCCCCTGAAATTCGAGGAATTCGAGGCCCAGCAGAATCAGGTCATCTATGTCAGCGCCACCCCAGCGGATTACGAGCTGCAGTTGAGCCAAGGAGTCTATGTGGAACAGATCATTCGGCCAACGGGACTTTTAGATCCGGTGATCGAGGTCCGTCCCAGCCTGAACCAGATCGATGACCTCGTGGAGGAGATCCAACAACGTGTAGAGAAGGACGAACGGACCTTGGTCACGACACTTACCAAACGAATGGCCGAGGAACTGGCCAAGTATCTTGCCCGGATCAGTGTCCGTTGCCGCTATATCCACAGCGATGTCGATACCTTGGAACGGGTGGAAATCATGCAAGACCTGCGGAAGGGCATCTTCGATGTGCTTATCGGTGTCAATCTGTTACGAGAAGGCCTGGACCTGCCCGAGGTATCCCTGGTCGCGATTCTGGATGCGGACAAGGAAGGTTTTCTTCGCAACAACAGATCCCTGACCCAAACCGTGGGGCGTGCTGCCCGCCACCTCAACGGAAAAGCGATCATGTATGCGGACAAGGTGACCGACAGCATGCAAAAGACCATCGACGAGACCGATTACCGCAGGGAAAAACAGGTTGCCTATAACAAGGAACACAACATTACGCCCATGGCCCTGAAAAAAAATCTGGATAGTGCCCTGGCCAAAAATTCCGTTTCCACCTACCATTTTGAAAAAGAGGAAATGCGCGCCGCCGAACCGGAAATCGAATACATGACCAAGGAGCAGATCGAAAAAATGATCCGCACCAAAAGAAAGGCCATGGAAAAAGCGGCCAAAGAACTGGATTTTATGCAGGCCGCTAAACTGCGCGACGAAATAAAAATTTTGCAGGAACAGGATTGATCTAAAATTCAATGTACAAATCCCAAGCAGAATTGATCGAAAATTCAATGTACAAATCCCAAATCCGTGCGTCTGGTTCGTAAAAAATAACTCCTTATATCTTACCCGCTTTGGAGTTAAAAACAATACACCAAAAGACGTGTATCTTTCCCTTTACAATCCAAAAAGTTCAGTCTGAAAATTGTGAACAACATGATCAAGTTGAACAATACCAGTACAAAAAAACTGGAATAAAAAGAGGATTTTAACTCAAAATTCGGGCAGAAGTCATAAATTACAATTACTTAAATTATTGAAATAGATAATGATTTTTAATATATTGGTAACAAAGTATTTAATAACTATTTTTAGACAAGACTAAAACATAAAATATATCAAAATTGGAGCATAAATTTGACTGTTAGTATCGGATACCGCAATGGGCGCGATGCAACCCCAACACGAGGCAAAACCCAAAAAGAAAAGCGCCCTGATCGCTCAAGACGCTTTCCCTAACTAACCAACTAAACCAACCATTATAAAAACGTTACCGAGAGGGTAAAGACTGCATAATTTTTTCAATGCCTTTACGACAATTCAATCATGCGTTTAG
>DASSWC010000242.1:0-8319 GCA_035705395.1 Pricia sp.
GTCTCCCGAAGCCGTTTTGGAACATATCCTACACATGGTAAAGCGGCAGAAGGTACGGTCGATCGACAACCAAGAGGTGAAGATTCTGGCGGATACCTTTTGCATCCATAGCGATACCCCTTCGACATTTGAAATAGTATCGTATCTTTCGCAAGAATTACCGATCCATAACATACAGATTAAAAAGTGAGTTCCTACGAAATTTCCGTACGTCCTTTTGGGATACATTCCATTTTGTTGGAGTGGCCGGACCGTGTCGACGTGGCTATTTTAGAGGATATGCTGCAGTTTATAGAGCATCTTCGCGCCCATTGCCTCAATGGAGGGAAGTGGGAAATGGTGCCTGCCTACAACTCGGTAACCCTCATCCATCGCGAAAAGCCGATTGTTTTTGAAAAGTTCAAGAGGCAACTTTTGGGGTGGTATGGGGAGGATAAAAGGGATGTCCTGCGCGAGAAAATTTTATGGCGTCTGCCGGTGTGTTACGATCTGGAGTTCGGCATCGATTTACAGGAAGTGGCGGAGCATGCGGGACGGTCCGTGGAGGAAGTCGTAAAACTGCACACCAAAAATCCCTATACCGTCTTCGGTATCGGCTTTCTTCCGGGATTTATGTATCTGGGCGGCATACCTAAGGCCTTGGAGATACCCAGAAAACCGAAGCCCAGGCCCAAAGTGCTTAAAGGTTCCGTAGGACTGGCGGGTAAGCAGACCGGAGTCTATCCGCAAAATTCCCCCGGAGGATGGAATATCATCGGTAATTGTTCGGTACCGATGTTCGACCCGAAAAAGACGCCTCCCTGTTTTGTGGGGGTAGGCGACAAGGTGCAGTTCTACCCCATCGAAAAAGCAGAATACGACCTGCACAAAATCGAGGGCGAGGTGGGTATCTATCAAGTAGAAAAAATTATCTTGGATGCTTAAGGTATTGAAATCCGGTTTGTTTACGACGGTACAAGACGCGGGCAGATATGGTTACTTGAACAAGGGCGTGCCCGTATGCGGTTATATGGATTCGTCTTCGGCCGAAAAGGTGAACCTGCTCCTGGAAAACGATCCGGGGGCCGCGGTCATCGAAATCACCATGACCGGACCTACCTTGCAGTTCGGCGCACCCAATTTTATTTGTTTGGGCGGTGCGGAGATTTCGGCAACGCTCAACAACGACGATATAGGTGCGTATCAGGTCATCAAGGTCGAAAAAGGAGATGTTCTGTCCTATGGCAAGTTAAAAAAAGGTTTTCGGGGTTATCTGGCCATAAAAGGAGGTTTTCGATCCCCGTCCGTATTGGGCAGCCGATCCTTCTTTCCTGCCGTAACCGCCGAAAGCCATCTCGCCGAGCGGGCCGAAATCCCATACGAAAGCCATAGCATGTTCGATCCCAAGATAACCGAGATCAAGGTCGCATCCTTTTTGGATGAAAACCAACTGAGAGTTGCCAAGGGGCCAGAATACGAAATGCTTTCCGACAAACAACTGGAGATGCTTTTCTCCAAGGAATTCCATATCTCCAACGAAAATAATCGAATGGCCTATAAATTGGAACAACCGCTCCCTGGCCATAAGGTATCCATGCTAACCTCCGCCACCCTCCCCGGTACAATACAGATGACACCGTCCGGTCAATTGATCATTCTTATGAAAGATGGCCAGACCACGGGCGGTTATCCGCGTATTCTACAATTGTCCGACAAGGCTATTTCCATTCTGGCGCAAAAGAAGTTTAGGGATGTGATATCTTTTCAGCTGGGCTGATGCCATCCCTTCGTCTTTCAAGTTCCCTGTGAATTGAATATGATAAAAATACAAGGATATCCATTTGATTTTCAGAAATATATATAAATATTGTTGCTATTGGCTTTGGATAGGCCGAGCGTGTTAAAATTTCAGGAAATTAGAAACCCATACCTTTGGAACACGATAAAATCAAGTACCACTTTCATGGAATTGAACAAATACAGCAAAAACGTTACCCAAGACCCTAGTCAACCCGCTGCCCAGGCCATGCTGCATGCCATCGGACTTACCGATGAGGACCTGAAAAAACCGCAGATCGGCATAGGAAGTACGGGATATGAGGGCAATCCCTGTAACATGCACCTGAACGATTTGGCCCAGGAGGTCAAAAAGGGGGTCAATGAAGGCGGTTCGGTGGGCCTCGTGTTCAATACCATCGGGGTCAGTGACGGTATTTCGATGGGTACCTACGGAATGCGCTATTCCCTGCCTTCGCGGGATTTGATCGCCGATTCCATGGAGACCGTGGTACAGGCGATGAATTATGACGGACTCGTAACGGTAGTAGGCTGTGATAAAAATATGCCCGGTGCCCTGATGGCCATGATCCGTCTGAACCGTCCTTCGGTGTTGGTGTATGGCGGCACGATCGCGTCGGGCTGTTTTAAGGATAAAAAGTTGGATGTCGTTTCCGCCTTCGAGGCCTGGGGCCAAAAAGTGGCCGGTACTATGAACGAGGAAGATTATCAGGGCGTCATCCAGAACGCATGTCCCGGTGCCGGGGCCTGTGGTGGTATGTATACGGCCAATACCATGGCTTCGGCCATCGAGGCCTTAGGGATGGCCATGCCCTACAACTCATCCAATCCCGCCGTTGGAAAGGAAAAGCAACAGGATGCGATCAATTCCGGAAGGGCCCTACGCCATTTGCTGGAAAACGACATCAAGCCCAGCGATATCATTACCCGGAAATCTTTCGAAAACGCTATCCGGCTCTTAACATTGTTGGGAGGTTCTACCAATGCCGTGCTCCATTTTATGGCGATCGCCAAAGCGGCGGATGTGGAATTTACCTTGGACGATTTTCAGAAAATCAGCGATACCACCCCTTTTTTGGCGGACTTGAAGCCCAGCGGAAAATATTTGATGGAAGACCTACACCGGGTCGGCGGAACGCCTGCGGTCATGAAGTTTATGCTGGAAAACAATATGCTGCATGGCGAATGCCTCACCATAACCGGTAAGACCGTGGCGGAAAACCTCGCCGACCTGCCCGGCCTTGCCGAAGGACAGGAAGTGGTACGTTCCCTAGAGTCCCCGATAAAGGAAACGGGGCATCTTCGAATCCTTTACGGAAACCTGGCCGAAGAGGGCTCCGTAGCGAAGATTACGGGGAAAGAGGGCCTCTATTTTTCAGGCCCCGCCAAGGTATATGATGACGAGTTCAAGGCCAATGCCGGTATCGGTAGGGGCGAGGTCAAAAAGGGCAATGTAGTGGTCATCCGCTACGAAGGGCCCAAGGGCGGCCCCGGTATGCCCGAAATGCTAAAACCGACGGCTGCCATTATGGGAGCAGGACTCGGCAAAGACGTGGCCCTGATCACCGACGGCCGATTTTCCGGCGGGACGCACGGTTTTGTCGTTGGCCACGTATGTCCCGAAGCCCAGGAAGGCGGTACTATCGGTCTCTTGCAGGATGGAGATATCATCACCATCGATGCCGAAAAGAACAGCATTTCCGTGGACCTGTCCGACGAGGAATTGGCCGAGCGCCGAAAAAACTGGAAGCGACCCGCACTTAAGGTGAAGCGTGGTAGCTTGTACAAATACGCAAAAACGGTCTCATCGGCATCGCAGGGCTGCGTTACGGATGAGATTTGATCTTTCGATATGGAAACACTAAAAATAAGAACAGAACCCAAGAAAAAGCAGACCAAATTACGGATCAGCGGAGCCGAGGCCATCATCCACTGTCTTTTGGCCGAAGGTGTAGATTTGTTGTACGGCTATCCCGGCGGGGCAATTATGCCCGTCTATGACGAGCTCTACAAGTTCCAGGACCGATTGACCCATATTTTGACCCGCCACGAGCAGGGGGCGACCCATGCCGCACAGGGATATGCCAGGGTGACGGGAAAAGTGGGCGTGGCGATAGCCACCTCGGGGCCCGGTGCTACCAATTTGGTCACGGGACTGGCCGATGCCCAGATAGATTCCACTCCCTTGGTTTGCATTACCGGCCAGGTGCCGCGCCATCTTTTGGGCTCGGACGCCTTTCAGGAGACGGACATTATCGGTATTTCTACCCCGGTAACGAAATGGAACGCCCAGATTACGAAAGCTTCCGAAATTCCGGAGATTATGGCCAAGGCTTTTTATATCGCCCGTTCCGGTCGCCCCGGTCCGGTTTTGGTAGATATCACCAAAAACGCGCAATTCGACGAGTTCGAGTTCAGTTATGAGAAATGTACCGCCGTTCGCAGTTATAAGCCATATCCCGAGCCGGATATACAGGCCATCGAAGCCGCCGCGGAATTGATCAATACCGCCAAAAAACCTTATATCGTTTGGGGTCAGGGCGTCATATTGGGCAAGGCGGAGTCGCAGCTCAAAGTTTTGGTTGAAAGGGCAGGCATTCCCGCGGCATGGACCATCATGGGAGCTTCCGCATTGGAGACTGGCCATCCCTTGAATGTGGGGATGGTCGGGATGCACGGCAATTACGGCCCCAATCTGCTGACCAATGAATGCGATGTGCTGATCGCGATTGGTATGCGGTTCGACGATCGGGTCACCGGAAGTCTTGATACCTATGCCAAGCAGGCCAAAGTCATCCATTTTGAGATCGATCCGGCCGAGATAAACAAAAATGTACATGCCGATGTAGCCGTCCTTGGAAATGCAAAGGAAAGCCTTGAACTGCTCCTTCCCCTAATCCATAAGAACAACCACGAGGCCTGGCATTCCCAATTCAAGGAAAAATATAAAATCGAGTTCGATACGGTAATCGATAAGGATATCCATCCCAAGAAAGCGGGACTGACCATGGGCGAGGTCATCGAAGAGATCAATTTGGCGTCGGAACATAATGCGGTCATCGTAACCGATGTGGGGCAGCATCAAATGATAGCATGCCGGTACGCCAAGTTCAATCAGTCCAATAGCAACATCACTTCCGGTGGTCTGGGTACCATGGGCTTTGCGCTTCCCGCAGCTATCGGGGCCAAGATGGGGGCTATGGAACGCGAAGTGGTCGCCATCATAGGCGACGGCGGATATCAAATGACCATTCAGGAACTGGGCATTATTTTCCAGCACCAGGTGCCCGTCAAAATTGTGGTCCTGAACAATGACCACCTTGGGATGGTGCGTCAATGGCAGGAACTCTTTTTCGAACGCAGATATGCCTCGACGGTCATGGTCAATCCCGATTTTGTCAAGATTGCCGAAGGCTACCATATCGAGGCTAAAAGGGTCAGCGAACGGAAGGATTTGAAAGCGACCATCCAGGAGATGATGGCATCCGACAAGCCGTATTTCCTCGAGGTCAAGGTTGAAAAAGAGGACAATGTGTTCCCGATGATTCCTTCAGGGGCCTCGGTTTCGGATATTCGGTTGAAATGAACGATTCCAGCATCCAAAACATTCCCGGAATCCTCCCCAAAATCCAGCGTAAATGCGAGGAAATTGGCTTTACCATGCCCTCCGATATCTATATCGGAACCCTACTCAAGACCTTGATCGCCTCGAAACCCGGCGGACGGTTTTTGGAACTGGGTACCGGCATCGGTCTAAGCCTGGCCTGGATGGTCGCGGGGATGGATGCTGAATCCCGTTTAATAACGGTGGACAACGATCCAGGGCTGATCGACATCGCAAAGACCTATTTCGGGGAAGATGACCGGCTGGATGTCATCTGCCAAGACGGTTCTGCGTGGATCAAGGAATATAATGGCGAAAAATTTGACCTTGTATTTGCCGATGCCTGGCCGGGAAAGTACAGCGAAACCGATGAGATTTTAAATAGGATCAAAGTAGGCGGATTTTATGTTATCGACGACATGACCGCCCAGCCCAATTGGCCCGACGGCCACCAGAAAAATGTAGATGGCTTGGTCGATTATCTCGAAAATCGAAATGATTTCATCCTCACAAAAATGAACTGGTCGACGGGTTTGATCATGGCGGCCAAGGTCGGGTAGATCGGTAAGGTTTAAAAAAACATATCTCGTTAAAAAATTACCATGCAGCAACCAACGCACCTTTGGGACGCGGAACTATACAACAACAGGCACAATTTCGTATACGGCTACGGTAAGGGTTTGATTGATATCTTGGCTCCGAAGACCCACGAGCGGATTCTGGACTTGGGCTGCGGCTCCGGCGCGTTGACCGCCGAGATCAGTGCGTTGGCAGGGGATGTAATTGGCATTGACAAATCATCCGAAATGATCGCCATGGCCAAGCAGCAATTTCCAGCCAACCATTTTAAGGTGGCCGATGCAACAAATTTTCATTTCGACGAACCCTTCGATGCCATCTTTTCCAACGCCACGTTGCATTGGGTTCTCGACTATAAAAGGGCAATCGCCAACCTATATTCGCATTTGAAAAATGGCGGAAGAATGGTCGTGGAGTTCGGCGGAAAGAACAATGTCAAGACCATTATCGATGGCCTAAGGGATTGCCTACGCCAACGTGGATACCTCAGGCAAGCGGATCTGCAACTGTGGTATTTTCCTTCGGTCGGTGCGTATGCGAATGCCTTGGAAACCCAAGGTTTTACAGTTACCTTAGCAGAATGGTACGACCGGCCCACCGAGCTCGCCGATACGGCAACGGGCATAACGGATTGGCTGCAGATGTTCGGACAACCTTTTTTTGACCGGGTACCGGCCGAAGATGCCGACGAAATCCGGAGCGAAGTACAAAATAAGCTACAAGACCGGCTTTTTAGGCAAGGGAAGTGGTATGCCGATTATAAGAGAATACGAGTTATAGCGTACAAATATCCTATATGGAATGTGCACTAGCTATTTAATCAAAATTTCGAAAAGTAAGTAGTAACAAAAAGCCCCTTAAAAAGCACTAGCTTGAGCAAAGAGGGCCTGGAAAATGTTTTATGGAAAAAGCTTGGTTCACCATTTCGGTCTATTCCGAAAATAACGTCGGACTGCTTAATAGGATATCAGGGATATTCTTAAAGCGTCACATCAATATAGAGAGTTTAAACGTCTCCCGTTCAGAAATTGATGGAGTTTCAAAATTTACTATTGTTGTTCATACCACGGAGGACTGGGGGCGGAAAATCGTGCGCCAGATCGAGAAACAGATCGAGGTCATCAAAGCCTTTTACCACACCGATGAGGAGACGATTTTTCAAGAATGCGCCCTGTTCAAGATCGCTTCCAATCTCCTTTTCGACGAACGCCAGATCCAGAATATCATAAAGGAAAACCATTCGCAGATCGTTACCGTGGCGCGCGATTTTTTCGTCATTTCGAAAACCGGCCGCAGAAGCGAAGTGGATCAAATGTATGATCAGCTCAAGCCTTTCGGCATTATGCAGTTCGTACGCTCCGGCCGTATTTCGGTCACCAAGGACGTTATGGAGATTACCGCCCTTTTGAACGGCTTTCATGAGAAGGTTTGAGGCGTTGGCCGAAACGACATTTTAAAATCAATAATCTATACTAAATAATCAATAATTTTTCAAATGGCAAATTACTTCAATACACTATCCTTACGAGATCAATTGACGCAACTAGGCAAGTGCCGGTTTATGGAATCCAGCGAATTCTCCGATGGTGTATCCGCTTTAAAAGATAAGAAAATCGTCATCGTAGGCTGTGGGGCCCAAGGCCTGAATCAAGGTCTCAATATGCGGGATTCGGGACTCGATATTTCCTATACGCTGCGGGAAGGTGCAATCAAGGAAAAAAGACCATCCTTTCAAAACGCCACAGAAAATGGATTTACTGTCGGTACCTACGAAGAACTGGTACCTTCGGCAGATCTGGTCATAAACCTGACCCCCGATAAACAGCACTCCAACGTCGTGAGCACCATAATGCCCCTTATGAAAAAAGGGGCCACGTTGTCGTATTCCCATGGCTTCAATATCGTAGAGGAAGGGATGCAGATTCGCGAAGACCTGACCGTCATCATGGTGGCACCCAAATGTCCCGGTTCCGAAGTACGGGAGGAATACAAACGCGGATTTGGCGTGCCTACCCTGATTGCCGTCCATCCCCAGAACGACCCGGAAGGCAAGGGACTGGAGCAGGCGAAGGCGTATGCCGTCGGGACAGGCGGACATCGGGCAGGCGTGCTGGAATCTTCCTTCGTGGCGGAAGTCAAATCCGATTTGATGGGCGAACAGACCATATTGTGCGGTCTCCTACAAACCGGAAGCATTCTTTGTTTCGATAAGATGATCGAGAAGGGTATCGATCCCGGGTATGCCTCCAAGCTCATCCAATATGGATGGGAAACCGTTACCGAGGGCATGAAATACGGGGGAATCACCAATATGATGGACCGCTTGTCCAACCCCGCTAAAATAAAAGCCTTTGAATTGG
>DASSWC010000243.1:0-44289 GCA_035705395.1 Pricia sp.
GGCTCGGAGACCTTGCTTTCGCAGATCATTGAAATGGTGAATGCTGCCAGCCGGTCCAAAGCCCCCATCCAGAAAATGGCAGATAAAATTTCCGGTTATTTTGTACCTATTGTCGTGGGTATTTCCATTATTACATTTATAGTTTGGGCTATTTACGGCCCGGAACCTACCTATGTATATGCCCTTGTAAATGCCATTGCAGTGCTCATAATTGCATGCCCCTGTGCTTTGGGGCTTGCTACGCCAATGTCCGTGATGGTTGGGGTAGGAAAGGGAGCCCAGTCCGGAGTACTTATCAAAAATGCTGAATCACTGGAAAGAATGAATAAAATTGATGTGGTTATCGTTGATAAAACCGGAACAGTTACCGAAGGCAAGCCTTCGGTTGAAAAGATCATTAGTGCAGGCACTAAATTTTCAGAGGCAGATATCCTTCAAAAAATAATTTCCTTGAACAGCAGCAGTGAACATCCCCTGGCAAAGGCAACCTTGCACTATGGCGAAGAAAAGAAGCTGGATCCAAAACCAATTTCAAATTTTGAGGCTGTTACGGGAAAAGGTGTTACTGGGGTAATGGAAAATAAAACATTGGCTTTGGGCAATGTAAAGCTTATGGAACAAATAAAGGCAAAGGTTTCCCCGGAATTGCAGAAGCAGGTAAAGGCAGAGCAAAAACAAGGAAAGACGGTGTCATATCTTGCGGAAGGCAATACTGCGATCGGCTTTGTGGTCATTTCAGATAAGATCAAAGAATCGAGCAAAGAAGCTATCCGGAAATTACAGGAAGAAGGTTTACAAGTAATAATGTTTACGGGTGACAATGAAGATACTGCCAAAGCCGTAAGCGAAACATTGGGACTGGACGGATTTAAAGCCAACATGCTGCCGGAAGATAAACTGAAGGAAGTAAAAAAACTGCAAGCCTCAGGGAAAAAAGTAGCGATGGCAGGCGATGGCATTAATGATGCCCCAGCTTTGTCTCAGGCCGATATTGGCATTGCCATGGGGACGGGAACGGATGTGGTCATTGAAAGCGCTGCCATTACCCTGGTAAAAGGCGACCTGAACGGCATTGCCAAAGCCCGTTTATTGAGCCATAAAGTAATGCGGAACATTAATCAAAATTTGATTTTTGCCCTAGGTTACAATGTTTTGGGAATTCCAATTGCAGCAGGGGTTTTATATCCGTTTTTCGGACTGTTGCTCTCCCCAATGATCGCTGCACTGGCCATGAGCTTCAGCTCTGTTTCAGTGATTACCAACAGCCTTCGGCTTAAAGCTGTACAATTATAGCCATACATTAAAATTAAGGTTATGAATAGAAAAACCATCAGGTTCTCGATATATGGAGCGATAATTACAATACTGTCAGCGATTTTTGTTTCAGTGGTTTTCGGAGGGTTTATAGATGTAGGTGTAACCGCAGGACATCCAAAACCAATTGAATGGGCATTCCTAGAGAGGATGGAGGGTCAATAAATCGAGAAAAATATATAAAAATGAAAAAATCAATCATCATATTAACTGTGCTGTTTATATCAACAGCAACTTTCGCCCAACATGAAAGCCATCAAATGCAACAAGATACCACAGATCATGAAGGCATAGGGCATACTATGGACGGCATGATGTCACATTCGTTTTCACGCAACCTGCCTATGAACCGGAATGGTTCGGGAACGGGCTGGTTGCCTGATAATTCCCCCATGTATGGCTATATGCTCCATACCGATAAATGGATGTACATGTTCCATGGAAATATTTTTCTCAGGTATAATAACCAGGACATTGGCAAAAAAGGCTCAAGAGGGGATAGCAAATTTGATGCGCCCAACTGGTTTATGGGTATGGGTCAGAGAAAAATAGGCAATAGAGGCCTTTTGCGCTTTAGTGCCATGCTCTCATTAGACCCGTTGACAGTAGGTGGCGAAGGGTATCCGCTACTTTTCCAATCGGGTGAAACCTGGCAAGGGGAACCCCTGGTGGACAGGCAACACCCGCACGATCTGTTTTCTGAACTATCTGTAGGTTATACCCATATGTTTTCTGAGAATGCAGATGCTTTTGTTTATTTGGGCTATCCGGGCGAACCTGCATTCGGGCCTGTGGCTTTTATGCACCGCCTTTCCAGCCTTTATAATCCGGATGCGCCCATAGGCCATCACTGGCAGGATGCGACGCACATTACCTTTGGTGTGGCCACCGCAGGTTTCAGGTACAGGAATTTTAAAATTGAAGCATCTTCATTTACCGGCAGGGAACCCAATGAAGAAAGGTATGGCTTTGACAAGCCCCGGTTTGACTCCTGGTCGGCTCGTTTGTCGTACAACCCTTCTCCAGCCTGGGCACTGCAGGTGTCTCAGGCACGGGTGAACGATGTCCATGAGTTTGGACCAAGGGAAGATGTGAACAAAACTACCGCCTCGGCCATTCATTCCCTGCGTTTAAACCCGAAATTCTTTTTAAACTCCGCAGCCGTTTGGGGTTATAATGATGCCGTTGGCGGACACCACCGGCCAAGTCATTCATTTTTGTTGGAAAGTGCATTGACGCTGAACACAACTACCGTTTACGGAAAATATGAATGGGTGGAAAAATCTGCAGAAGACCTCCTGCTTGATGAAGCGGTTTATGGGCATGGAAAACTTTTTCCTATTAATTCCATTACGTTGGGCATTCAGCAAAGGCTGATTAATTTATTAAAAACAAATGCAGCTATAGGTGTTCAGGGTAGTTTGTACCATACAAGCAATCAATTAAACGGACTTTATGGAAAAAATCCAATGGCGTTGGAAGTATATTTGAGAATTTATCCTGGTTTGATGGGAATGTAAAATGCAGACTTGAGCTAAGATTGAGCCATTGCTCACTGCCACACACATTGGCAAGTCGCTCAAATCAGCCGCTCAAGCCAAACATTGCCAAAGAGTACGGCTGCCCCAACGAACGGACGAAGAAAAAGGTAGAGTAGACAAAGGGGATTTGCACCCCTAAGCCGGGACATTCAAAAGTTATATAACCTATTGATTATCAGTCAAATAATCCGTATCTTAGAGTAAACAAAACTCCGAAAATGAGTCGATAGCTCGAAAAATGGGGTTTTTATCAAAAACTCTATGTCCAAGATACGAAGAATACAGAATTTCCAACACAGTTTTTCTTTTTCGTCCCAACAGGAACAGTTCGGGCCCTTTTTCGACAGGTTCCTTGAATCCGACCTGGGCAAGGTCGCCCTGATGTTCCCCGAGCACTATGCCGAGCCATATGCGCTACCCCACAAACTTGAAGTTGCTCTGGGAATGTACCGACTGGCTGCACCGGTTGCTCAAAAGGGTATGCAGGGAAAAGAAGGCCGCCATGCCGCGCAGCAGGTACCTGAAATGGAAAAGGAAATATATTTCCTACAGCTAGATGAGAAGGAAACATTCGCTCGGGATTTCCCGGCGGGAAATCCTGCGGAATTCACGCCGCAACCGATCATAGCTCGGGCGTTATGGGCAATTTAAAAACGACACCAAACTAAGAACAATCTTTACACACACCAACAAGCACACAATTCAAACTTTCAACTTTGTAACTTTCAGGAACTGAAAACTCAACAAGCGAAGGAAGACACTCAATTGTTTCGCATTTGGTACAACGAAAATGAAAATGGTTTCTCGGAACAGTACCCTCATCACATTCTGTACAAACAGCAAAATACTGCTTCCCATCATCTGCTACTATCTTATGGACTATTTCATCCTCACAGAAACGGTTTAATATTCTGTAAATAGTGGCTCTATCAGCATCAACTTCCATTTGTTTTAGAATAGCATCCTGACTCATTGCCCGTCTTTTTCTTGTCAATACAGACAAAACAGCCTCTTGTGTTGCAGTATTTCTTCGTTTCATACTGCCGCAAATTTAGTCAAAAAATACTATTGCGACAAACTTGCGATAATTTATTGCGACTTTGTTGCATTAATAGAATCTTTGCTTACATTTGCAGAAAGATTAAGCAGATAAGAAGAGAAGTTATAAAATTAAGTGGCTTGGCGTTAGCGTCCTTGGCTTTACCTTTTCCATTTACAGCATTTACAAAATACAATCGTATGACAGACACAAAAGATTTTGATGTAATAATCATAGGCGGAAGCTATGCAGGGCTATCTGCTGCAATGGCATTAGGACGTTCATTGCGCAGCATCTTAATAATTGACAGCGGACTTCCTTGTAATAGACAAACACCTCATTCACATAATTTCATAACACAGGACGGCAAACCGCCGAAAGAAATTTCAACGCTTGCCAAACAACAAGTCCAAAAATATGAAACCGTCAAATTTCACAAAGGACTTGCAACTATTGGAACAAAAACGGCAAATGGTCTTGAAATAACAACAGCTACAAACGATAAATTCACAGCAAAGAAATTGATTTTTGCAACAGGGATAAAAGATAGTATGCCCGACATAAAAGGGTTTGCAGAATGTTGGGGTATTTCTATTATCCATTGCCCTTACTGTCACGGTTATGAATTGCGTAAGCAAAACACGGGAATTATAGCAAATGGGGCAAAAGCATTTCACCTTGCTTCCTTGGTCAATAATCTAACAGATAATATTACGATTTTGACCACAGGAAAAGCTGATTTTAATACAGAACAACTTGATAAGCTGAACAAACACAATATCAAAATTATAGAAACAAAAATTTCCGAATTTGAACACAAAAATGGACATATTCAAAATGTGGTTTTTAATGATGGGGCCAAAATGTCCTTTGATGCTGTGTATGCAGCTGTTCCTTTTTTGCAACATTCAGATATTCCGACTTCTCTTGGTTGCGAACTTACTGAACACGGCTACATCAAAGTTGATGATTTTCAAAAAACCATTATACCGAATGTTTATGCCTGTGGCGATAATTCCAATATGATGCGTTCCGTTGCTAATGCAGTTTATAGTGGTAATTTAACAGGAGCAGTGGTAAACGGGGAACTAACAAATGAACAATTTTAGCCCTTGACTGCCAACTTGCCATGCTTGAGGTTGTTGATTTTCAAATCTTGCAGTACGTTTACGGCTTCTTCGATGTAGACATCCTTGACCAGGTTCTTGTGCCAGCGGTCGCGCTTTTCACGCAATACGGAGTCTTGGGCGAACTGGGCCTTTTCGTACTTTAATGATTCGAAGGTCAAATGGGAGTCGTAATCGGTTATGGCCTTGAAATACTTTGATTTTTCCTTGTCCTGCTTCTCGTCTTTCCTATATTCATCATAGTTCAACGAGATGACGGTTTCTTCCTGTTCCGACTTTATCCACTTTGCGTTCTCTTCGATCAAATTGATCTGGGGACTGTTCGCCATCCGTTTTTTACTGTTGGCGATTGTCTGCCCATAATCGATATACCCGCCCCAAGGCTCGTAATCCGCCGGTGAGATCTTGTCCCATACCAAGGGATTGGACTGATCGCGCTCGCCCAGGTCGATATAGCTGTACTTGTCCGGCACCACGACATCGCTCTTGACACCCTCCAACTGGGTGGAACCCCCGTTAATGCGGTAGAATTTTTGGGTGGTCAGTTTTATGGCCCCCAGCTCGCCATGTTCGTTACTGCGGACGATATTTTCCAAGGGGATGACGTTCTGTACGGTTCCCTTTCCGAAAGTCTGTTTGCTGCCGATGATCACGGCCCTTTTGTAATCCTGCATGGCGGCGGCCAATATCTCGGAGGCGGAGGCGGACAGTTCGTTAACGAGTATCACCAAGGGACCTTTCCACTGGATACGCTCGTCCTTATCATCATACACATCTTTTCCCTTGCCCGAAGAACGGACTTGTACAATGGGACCCTCCTTGATGAACAACCCGGCCATTTCGACCACGGTCTTGAGCGATCCGCCGCCGTTATCGCGCAGGTCGAGAATAATTCCCTCGGCCCCGGCTTCCTTTAAACGCTCTACTTCCTTGGCCACATCGGTAGCCGCGTTCCTTTCGGTATAATCGTCGAAATCAACATAGAACTTGGGCAGGTCTATCAGCCCGAATTTATGCTCCCCCTTGATAATGTTGGCCGATTTGGCAAAAGATTCTTCCAACTCGACTACATCCCGGGTCAGCTTCACCGTTTCCAGTGAGCCGTCGATCTTGCGTACGGTCAACTTTACGACCGTGCCTTTCGGGCCTTTGATCAACTTGATGGCATCGTCCAGCCGCATACCAACGATGTTGATCGGCTCCTCGCCTTCCTGGCCGACTTTCAATATTTCGTCCCCGACCTCCAATTGGCCATTCCGCCACACGGGGCCGCCGGAAATGATGTCAACGATTTTGGCGCCTTCGGGCTTTTTCTGTAAACGGGCACCGATACCCTCGAATTTTCCCGACATGCTCATGTCGAACTTTTCCTTATCGTCGGGCGGAAAATAATACGTATGCGGATCAAATTCGTCTACAATCGTGTTGATGTACTGTACGAACCAGTCCATGCGCTCGAGGTCGCCGATGAAATCAAAAAACTCATCCAAGGTCTTCCGGGTAGATTCACGGGCAGCAACTTCGGCTTCCTTCGGGGTCATGGGCTCTTCATTTTCGGCGGTACTAAACTCTTTTTTGCCTTCATCCACGATATCTACAGTCTCACCATCAATCTCAACTGGTTCGGATTCGGAAATTTTATCGACGTTCCTCAGTTTGGAGTCGTACGTACCCAAAGTGGCGTATTTCAATTGCTGTCTCCAACGTTCCCGTAATTCCTTTTTAGAGGATGCAAAAGGCAATTCCTCGTAATCGATATTGATACTTTCCTTTTTGTCGAAATCAAAAGGGGTATCCAATACATCCTTATAGATGCCCTTGGCCTCTTCCATCCTTTTCATCAACCTTTCATAGACCAGGTTGAAAAAAGAGAGGTCGGTACTTTGTATCTGGTCGTCCAACTGGAACTTATATTGCTCGAACTCCTTGATATCCTCCTGCAAAAAATACCGCTTTGTGGGGTCGAGAACGTCGATAAAATCCTCGAACACGCTCACGGAAAAATCGTCATTGATATCTTTGGGCGCATAATGCCCCTTTTCCAAAACATAGGTAATGAGGTCCAACAATAATTTATCCTTGTCGTCATTTTCAAAAGACTTGTTGGTAAAGCTGCAGGAGGCGACGGAAATAAGCATTACCAAAAGTGCATAAGCGAGATTTCTTTTCATCAATTTTCGTTTTATTTTGAATGTTGGTCCGTGAATTTTAATCTAAAACATCCGGATAACATGCAATCAATTATCTAAGGTACTGAAAAAACCATGCCAGTACGGGAGGAGCACATTAATTTTTTGTTAAACGGATTCCGGAACGCTATGATCAATATATTTTGTAAAACGTACTTTTGTGGCATAAATTATAAGTAGGATGTCGAACTGTAAAAAATGAACGTTAAAAAGGAACTTATCATCGGCTTTGCGGTGGGCCTGATCGCCAACAGCATCGGTACCCTTTTATACATGCTGCTGTTTTCGGATTTTGGGATCGTGGAAACTTTCGAGGCGGCGGTAGAACACGGGCATATGGGCAGCCTATTGGCCTTGGGCGCCATTTTGAACCTCATCGCCTTTTTCGGATTTCTGAGGATCCGTCGTGACCATCGGGCAAAAGGCGTGTTGATCGCAACACTTCTGACGGCCTTGTTGATACTGTACTACAAAATGTTTTAACGTGAGATACTACCTGATAGCGGGCGAAGCCTCCGGCGACCTGCACGGTTCCAACCTTATCAAGGCCCTGAAGGCCAAGGATGCCGATGCCGACATACGTTGCTGGGGAGGTGACCTGATGCAAAAAGCGGGCGGTACCCTGGCGAAACATTATAAGTCGATGGCCTTCATGGGATTTTTCGAGGTGCTGCTCAACCTGCGTACCATTTCTAAAAATATAAACTTCTGTAAGCGGGATATACAGGATTTTCAGCCCGATGTAATCGTTTTTATAGATTTTTCAGGCTTTAATCTCCGCATCGCCAAATGGGCAAAAGAAAGGAATTTTACCACTAATTATTACATTTCGCCCCAAATATGGGCCTCGCGAGAGGGACGGATTAAGGATATCAAAAGGGATATCGATGCCCTCTATGTCATACTGCCTTTCGAAAAAGAATTTTATGAGGATAAACACGGATTTCCCGTCCATTTCGTGGGCCATCCGCTCATCGATGCGATCGGTGACCGGAAACCAGTGGATGCCAAAAAATTTCGCCGTGAACACGATCTACATCCCGAAAAACCCATCATAACCCTCTTGCCGGGAAGCCGTAAACAGGAGGTGCAAAAAATGCTCAAGGTTATGCTCTCCATTACCGGTGATTTTATGCAGTATCAATTTGTGATCGCCGGTGCCCCGAGCCTGGATCTGGATTTTTACGAGCCCTTTCTCACCGATTCCAACGTCAGCTTTGTGCATAACAAGACCTATGATCTTTTGGGGGTATCACATGCCGCATTGGTGACCAGTGGTACCGCAACCCTGGAGACCGCAATCCTGAGAGTGCCGCAAGTGGTCTGCTACCGGGCCAACTGGTTTTCGTACCAGATCGCCAAACACATCATCACCCTCGATTACATTTCCTTGGTCAATCTCATCATGGGCGAGGAAGTGGTCAAAGAGCTTATCCAAAATGATTTCAAGGCCGAAAACCTTAGCCCGGAACTCGATCGAATTCTAGACGGGCCGGCCCGAAAGGCACAGATAGCGGCCTACGGCAAATTGGTTGAAAAGCTGGGCGGAAAAGGGGCGAGTGAAAAGACGGCGGAGTTGATTGTCAACAGCCTGTAGACTTTAAAGAACTTATTTACCAGCTTTTAACCCGGAATCACACCGTTGAAAAAAGAATGGATGCCGAAAAGGGACCAAAGAGATCCAAATCGAAATATTTCCCTAATTTTGATTTCCGAGAGTCTTAACTATTGCTGGATGACGCGGAAAATTCTTTATATATCATTGGTCTTTCTATCGGTATTCCTGTTTACCAATTGCGGATCCAAAAAGAAGACCACCTACGGCGAAACCCGGAAAGTTTCGGTTTCGGCCCGCAAGGAACCCCTGCCACGGAACGAGCCAAAAACGGCGGAAAGGCATATATCCAAAAGACGCACTAAAGCCGACGACATCATCGATACCGCGTTGCAATTTTCCGGCGTACGCTATAAATACGGCGGCACGACCAAGAAGGGAATGGACTGCTCGGGCCTGCTGTACGTCGCCTTTGGCGAAAACGGCGTCAAATTGCCCCGGGTTTCCTACCATATGGCGGAAGAGGGCAAGCGCATCCGGCTTCAAGAAGTTGCCAAGGGAGATCTGCTATTTTTTAGGACAAGCAAAGGGGCCAAACGTATCAACCACGTAGGTATGGTCGTCGCCGTAGAGAATAACGAGATCAAGTTCATACACGCCTCGAGTTCGCGGGGTGTTATCGTTTCTTCGTTGCGCGAAGGCTATTGGAATAGTGCCTTCGTTAGGGCTACCCGGGTACTGTAACATGACAAAATTCCAAAAGTTGCCAAAACTCGGATTATTTGAATCGTTCATCGATTATTTTCAATTTTTGTAATCCCCCGATTTTCAAATCGTTACATTGTCACCTCTAGCCATCGCTACCCTGCCACCGCCATGAACCTGCTCCGCTTTATCCCCATAAAACTGACCCTGCTCCTGGTCTTAGGGATTCTATTGGGCCGGTTTCTACAGCCAACAATGGTACTGGCGGTGTCCTTTACAGGGCTATTTTTGTCAATGCTCGGATGGCGGTTTTATACGGAAAAACGCACAGCCCGTTTGCACCGCAAGAGCTCCCCCGTATTTGGGATTGCGGTAGCACTGACCGCCCTTTCCATCGGTGTTTTGGCGGTATCGGCTACGGATCCGAAAAACAAACCGCACCACTATGTCCATCACGATTTTACGGGTAACCGCCTTTGGAAAATAAAAATACGGGAGGTGCTTAAGCCCACCGCATATTCCGATCGCTATGTGGCCGAGGTACTTGCGCTGGAAAACAAGAGAGCATCCGGAAAGATACTGCTGGGCCTTTCCTCGGATACCGAGATCCAAAAGACCGTTGTAGCAGCCGAAAAATCAAGGGAAGAAGATGGTAAATCCAAAAGGGACAAATTTAACGTAGACGATGAACTTATCGTCTATACGGCCATAAGCCGAATAAATTCGCCCCTTAATCCCCATCAATTCGACTATCGGGATTATATGGAAGGTTTGGGAATTACCCATCAAATACGGCTGCGTTCGGATAGCCTGATCCGGGCACAAAATCCCCGATCCACCCTTTATGGAACGGCAGCCGCCATCCGACAAGGGATTATCGTCAAACTGAAGGAGGCCGATTTCGGGCAAGAGGAATTGGGAATCATCCAGGCCCTGTTGCTGGGGCAGCGCGGCGATATTTCAGAGGAGACCTACGACAATTACAAAAATGCGGGTGCGGTTCATATTCTTGCGGTATCGGGATTGCATATCGGTATCCTGCTGCTGTTACTGCAATTTTTGTTGCGGCCCTTGGAACGCTTGCCCAGGGGAAAAACCCTAAAATTACTCCTTAGCGTCATCCTACTCTGGGGGTTCGCGTTGCTGGCGGGGCTGTCGGCCTCCGTGGTCCGCGCCGTAACCATGTTCTCGTTCGTGGCCTATGCCCTATTCCTCAATCGGCCCGGTAACACCTTTAACATTCTGGCGCTCTCAATGTTCTTTATCCTTTTGGCCATAAATCCGCTCTTGTTGTTCCATGTCGGATTCCAGATGAGCTATGCCGCAATATTTGCCATTGTTTGGATCTATCCCCTACTCCAACGCTTCTGGAACCCGAAAAACGGGGTTGTCCGCTACATTTGGCAACTGCTTTCGGTCAGTATCGCGGCGCAGCTGGGGGTCTTGCCGATCAGCCTGTTCTATTTCCATCAGTTTCCGGGGCTGTTCCTTATTTCGAATTTGTTGATCGTTCCGGCGTTGGGACTCATTCTGGGGATGGGAATTTTGGTTTTGGTGATGGCATCAACGGGCGTTCTGCACGATACGGTAGTCATGGTTTACGATACGCTGATCCGATGGATGAACACCGCAATAGGATGGGTAGCGCAGCAGGAAGCCTTCGTATTTGGGAACATTTCCTTCGATGCCATACAGCTGGTCTTGGCCTATGCCATCCTCATTGCTGGGGTGCTTTTCTTTTCTAGACCCGACTTTAGGAAGGCCGTCGTTCTGGCCTCGGCCGTTATCGGATTTCAATTGTGGGTCCTATACACAGGCTATGAGACCCGGCAAAAAGAGGCCCTTTTCGTAGCCCACCAAACGCGGAATACCGTCATTATGTACCAATCGGGAGCCCGTTTATCGGCCATAGCGCATGACGGCGACCGGCTGGAGCGAATGATAGCGGATTATCAAACCGCCGAACGGATCGCATCCGTAACGCATCCCTCCCTGGTCAACAGCTACCGTTGGCATGACAAAAACCTATTGATTATCGATAGTTTGGGAATGTATCCCAAGAATCGGGTACCTCCGGATTATCTTTTGCTGACCGGCTCCCCCAGACTGAACCTGGAGCGCCTGATCGATACCATACGTCCGAAGATTATAATCGCCGATGGCAGCAACTACAAAAGTTACGTGGGCCGATGGAAGAAAACCTGTGAACGAAGGGGACTCCCCTTTCACGATACCGGCGAGATGGGGGCGTATCATTTCGATAGTCCCGTGTCGTCAGAAAGACCCTAAGCTTTCAATTCGGTTTCGGGCCCTTTGTTATCTACCTCCTTGATTTCAGTTTCGTTGTCCTCCGCACCATGTGTCAATCTTTTCAAGGGTTTTAATAAGAGAATGACCAGAATTCCGAAAATTACGGCAAAGATGAAAAGACCACCAAAAATATTGAACTCACTGGCATGTGCCGAGCTTTCACCTATCACCCCTGCCACTTTGTTGCCCAGGCCCGTAGCGGCCCAATATACGCCCATCATCAGTGCCATGTACCTTGCCGGAGCCAATTTCGTGAAAAATGACATGGAAACCGGGGATAGGGAAAGTTCGCCCAGGGTATGAAATAGATAGGCCAGTACCAGCCAATACATGGCCGAACTCCCCTCACTCTCAAATTGCATCGAGGCGAATACCATATAGATAAATCCCACTCCCATAATAATCATCCCGGTAGCCATCTTAAAGAGTGACGAGGCCTCCTTCCCCTTTAATTGACGTTTTGCCCAAATATTGGCGACCCCTACGGAAAATAGGAGAATAAATCCGGCATTCGCCCCTTGGAACCAAGCGGTAGGCACTTCCCAGCCCAAGAGCATCCGATCTGTCTTGTCTTCGGCATACAAGTTCATCAGTCCGCCCATTTGTTCAAAACAGCCCCAGAAGGCCATTACGATCAGTAGCGAAAGCAATAAGACCACATAACGGTCTTTTTCCACCTGTCCGTTCAGGTTCTTATAGATCATCATCATCATCCCCGTTATAAGGGAAAGTGCGATGAACAATGCACCATAGCCCCAGTTATCAGGGCCATCGAATGTAAATCCAGCATACATCGATAGGGCTAACAGTATAACAACAATGGTCAAATGCAGCGGCGATTTTAGCAGTTGTGAAAATAGGGTGCCTAAACTTACATCCCCTGTTTTATCCTCAACGGTAGGGGCATTGCCCACATGGGGCAGAAAGTAGTATTGCCCAATAAGATATACGATCAGGCCAAAGAACATACCGATACCTGCCAACCCAAAACCCCAATGCCATCCAAACTGCTGGGCAACGATACCTACGGAAAGCGACGCCAAAAAAGAACCTAGGTTTATGCCGATGTAATAAATACTAAAGCCTTTGTCCCTCCGGATATCATTGGCCTTATACAGTCCCCCGACCATCGTCGAAATATTGGGTTTTAACATACCTACCCCTAGAATGATAAATCCAAGACCGATATAGAAGGCCCATAGTGCATCAACGGCCAGCACGCCATGCCCTATGGTCAACAATATGGCACCGATACCGACGGACCATTTCTGACCGATCAGCCTATCGGCTATAATACCTCCGGGGATACTCATCACATAGACCAGCATCGTATACCATACGTACAGTGCCAAGGCCTCGGTTTCTGTCCATCCCAAACCGCTTTGTGGATCCAGGCCCAAAGTTTCCGCGGTCATATAGATTACCAGTAATGCCCGCATCCCGTAGTAGGAAAAACGTTCCCACATCTCGGTCAGGAAAAGAACGTAGAGCCCGACAGGATGGCCGAAGAGCTCTTTTTTGTGGGTGGGTTTGGTGGTTGCTATCATTTGTCTGGCTTTAGTTTGAAGATTTTTTAGTTGGTTTGCATACTTTCCGCTTAGCGTACACGCCGGTCATCGCGCCGCAGGTCTGTCGTTTGGCTACAACTTCTCCTTAATATACCGGGTCATTTTGTTGAACAGGTGTACGCGGGTCATACCACCATAGATACCATGGTTCTTGTCGGGATAGATGGCCCAGCGGAAGGGTTTGTTCGCCTGCACCAAGGCCTCGATCATGCGCATGGAGTTCTGAACATGCACGTTGTCATCGCCTGAACCGTGGATTAGCAAGTAGTTTCCCTGTAACAGCTCGGGATAATTGAGGGGCGAATTATCGTCGTAACCGTCGGGATTCTCCTCGGGGGTACGCATAAAACGCTCGGTGTAAATGGTATCGTAAAACCGCCAGGAAGTAACCGGTGCTACGGCAATGGCCGTTTCAAAGGTATCGTTGCCCTTAAGAATACAATTCGTCGACATATGTCCGCCAAAGCTCCACCCCCAGATGCCCGTGCGTTTCTCATCGATAAAAGGTTTTTCGCTCAGTTTTTTAGCGGCGGCAATTTGGTCTTCGGTCTCGTATTTGACCAGGTTCAGATAGGTAACCTTCTTAAAATCACTCCCCTTAAAACCGGTACCACGCCCATCGACACAGGCGATGACATAGCCCTCCGCTGCCAATATTTGGTGCCAATAATCCCGGTCGCCCAGCCAGCGGTTGGCTACGCTCTGCGAACCCGGGCCGCTATATTGGTACATCAGCAACGGATATTTTTTCGAGGCATCGAAGTCCGTGGGCTTAATGATGTACATGTTCAGGTCGTTGCCGTTGATGGCGATGGTCGAGAATTCTTTTTTGTTGAATTCGTAACCTTCCAATTTCTCGAGCAAGGCCTGGTTGTTCTTGATCTCCTTGAGTTGCTTTCCGTTTGATGCCTTGTGCAAGGTGTATATCGGTGGCGTGGCCGCGCTGGAATAGGTGTTGATGAAGTAGGTGAAATTCGCACTGAAATCCGCCGAATTCGTACCTTCTTCGGCTGCCAACGCCTTTTTGCGTTTCCCATCGCTTTCGATGCTATATACCCCCCGGTTGATGGAGCCGTTTTCGGTGGACTGGTAGTATACCTTGTCCGTATCCTGGTCGTAGCCATAATACGCGGTCACTACCCACGGGCCCTTTGTGATCTGATTTATTAAAGTGCCGTCCTGATCGTACAGGTAAATGTGGTTGTAGCCATCCTTTTCGCTGGTCCAGATAAAACTGTCATCGGCCAAAAAGGTCAGGTCATCCGTCACATCGACATAGGCTTCGTCCGTTTCCTCGTGCAGTATTGAAACGCTATTGTCCTCCGTATTCACTACATGTAGCTTCAGGGTATTCTGATGCCGGTTCAACGTCTGTACGCTAAGTCGGTCGGGGTGGTTCATCCATTGTATCCGGGGGATATAATACGGATTTCCAAGATCGACTTTCGAGGTATTTCCCGAGGCTACATCGACAAGGTGCAGGCTAACGGTGGAATTCGTTTCCCCCGCCTTCGGATACTTAAAGGTTTCTTGCGTCGGATACAGGTCCGTTCCATAGATATCCATCGAAAATTCGGGCACCTCGGTCTCGTCGAAACGCAGAAAGGCGATTTGGCTGCCATCGGAATTCCATGCAAAGGCCCTTACGAACGCAAATTCTTCTTCGTAGACCCAGTCGGTGACCCCGTTGATAATCTTGTTCTTGACACCGTCGGTGGTAATCTGTCGGGTTTCTTCGGATGCGATATCGAAAAGATACAGATTGTTGTTTGCGACATAGGCCACCTGTTGCCCATCGGGGGATAGGTTCGGCTCACGGATTTTGCCCTCGGATACTTGGGTCAATGTCTTGGTTCCCACATCGTACACGAAATAAACGCCCGTGGTGGAACGTCTGAAAATGGACTCCACCTGGGTTGCCAGCAGGATTTTAGATTCGTCGGCACTGAACTCGTAGGAAGAAAAACGTTCGATTTCTGGGAGATCGGCCGAACTTACCACGGTTCCGACCTTTTCTAAGGTAGCATAATCGTAGGTATCGATGCTGACGGTACCTGCCGACCGATTATGGTTCAGGATGGTGTATTGCTTTCCGTTGTTCAGCGAACGTAGGGCTTCGAGACCCTCGGTCCGGAACGCGCCACTGTAGATTTCTTCTACGGAAATTGTTTTGTCCTGGGAATACGTTAGGGTCAGAAATCCGATGCTGAAAAGTAAGAGCGTTACCGATTTTTTCATAGGGGGATAAAAATAGAATTAATCGTTCAAGTTTAACGATAAATTCTCGAATTGGTAAACTTTACGTAAAAATAGTGCCTCCTTATGTCCAGATTGGGATGGAATCCCTTCGATATCACAGGTATTTCCTTTATCATTATATTTACTGTTTGAAACCCAATTCTATGACCCGACCTATCGAGGGATTTTCCAAACTGGCCAAAAATGATAAAATAGATTGGATTACCGCCAACTACACCGAAAATCCCGAAACCGCCAAGCAAGTCTTGAAACGCTATTGGAACCCCGATCCCAACGTACAGCGGCTACACGATGAGTTTATCGAGAATACCCTGACCAATTATTATCTGCCCTTTGGCATCGCCCCCAATTTTTTGATCGATGGGAATCTATACGCAATTCCCATGACCATCGAGGAAAGCTCGGTGGTGGCCGCAGCGAGCAAGGCCGCCAAATTCTGGTTGGAACGGGGGGGATTCAGGACCCGCGTGCTGGGTACGGAAAAAATAGGGCAAGTACATTTTATCTATCACGGCAGCCCCAACACCCTGAAGGCTTTTTTCAAGGCGATCGAACCGAAGCTGCTTTCCGATACCGCCGCCATAACCAAAAACATGGAAAAGCGGGGCGGTGGCATTACCGGAATCGAATTACGGGACAAGACGGCAGCCCTCGAAAACTACTACCAACTATACTGCACCTTCGAGACCGTAGATGCTATGGGCGCGAATTTTATCAACTCCTGTCTGGAGCAGTTGGCCACCAGCCTGGAGCGGGAAGCGCGAAATTTCGCCGATTTTGACGCGGAAAAAAAGAAAGGGAAACAAGGGCCAATCGAGGTGGTTATGGCCATCCTCTCGAACTACGTACCCAATTGTTTGGTACGGGCCGAGGTAGAATGCCCTGTAGAGGGGCTGGAAGTCGATACGGAATTTTCCCGGGGAGCCTTTGCCGAACAGATGGTCAGGGCCATCGACATCGCCAAGGCGGAACCCTACCGCGCCGTGACCCATAACAAGGGGGTCATGAACGGAATCGACGCTGTCGTACTTGCTACCGGCAATGACTTCCGGGCGGTCGAGGCGGGCATTCACGCCTATGCCACCAAAGATGGGAACTATACCAGCCTGACCCATGCCGAGATCAAGGACGGCCATTTCCGGTTTTGGATTGAAGTCCCCTTGGCATTGGGAACCGTAGGGGGACTCACCAGCCTGCATCCCTTGGTCAACCTGGCCTTGGATATTTTGGGAAATCCTACGGCGGAACAACTGATGCGGATTGTGGCGGTAGCGGGCCTGGCCCAAAATTTTGCGGCCCTCCAATCCCTAGTTACCACGGGCATACAGGAAGGCCATATGAAAATGCACCTGCTGAACATCCTCAATCAATTGGGGGCGACCGAAGCAGAGAAAAAGACCCTGATCGAATATTTCAAGAAAAATACGGTGACCCATAGGGCGGTAGAGGAGGCGTTTGGGAAACTGCGGGACGGTTTGACACGCCTTTGATATGCGATTGAAAAAAACCTTCTACAGCAACGGAAAATTGCTCCTTACGGGTGAATACGCGGTGCTGGACGGTGCCCTAAGCTTGGCCGTTCCGACCCGATACGGACAATCGTTATCGGTGAAATCAGCCGAAACCTCGCAATTAATTTGGAAAAGCCTCGATGAAAATGGGCAAATCTGGTTCGAGACCGTTTTCGATCTTAAATCATTTTCTGTCGCTGTAGGATTCAACGATGTCGAACGTAATGCCGAAAACGAGGCAACGGAAACAACATTGCTGGCCCTTTTACGGGGGGCCCAAAAACTAAATCCCGCTTTCCTGAAGGATGCCAGGGGATACCATGTGGAGACCCGGTTGACATTTCCCCGCAATTGGGGGCTCGGCTCTTCCTCGACCTTGATCAACAACATCGCCCAATGGGCCGAGATCGATGCCTATCACTTATTGTGGAACGTCTATTCGGGAAGCGGCTACGACATCGCCTGCGCACAGCATGACCGCCCAATTCTGTACCGGCTCAGCGAGAACCCGCACCGGACCCGGCAAATGCTGCACGAAGAACCTCAACCTGGGGTAACGCAGCATCCGGAAAAAGGGAACGCAAACTCCCTGCGTGCCGTCCGAGTAGAAGAGGTCGCTTTCGATCCCCCATTTTCCGACAACCTGCATTTCGTCCATCTCAATAAAAAACAGGACAGCCAGGAGGGAATCGCCACCTACCGGAAAAAGGATGGCGACAGGCGCCAACTCGTGCAAAAAATATCGGAGATTACCCGTAAAACCGTAGCTTGCAAAAGCCTAACGGAATTCGAAGCCTTGGCGGTCGAGCACGAAACGTTGCTCTCCCAAATGCTACAAAGGCCCACGGTCGGGGAATTGCTGTTCCCCGATTTTGGTGGCGTTGTCAAAAGCCTGGGCGCCTGGGGTGGGGATTTCGTTTTGGCGACGGGAGACGCTAAAACCCCCTCCTATTTTAAAGAAAAAGGCTACCCTACTGTTGTAGCCTATAGCGATATGGTCTTAACCGCGGCGGATGATATCATCGAGAAACCCTAAAAGGACTATATCCCATCCCCACTTATCTAATAGAATGCCGCGCGGTTATCCTCGATTTCCGAGGTTTCTTTCAAAGCTTGATAGACTTCGGTATTCACTTGCGCCTTCCTGGCCCTTTCTAACGAGTTGGCGTAGGTGCTATAATTGTCCAGTTCCGGAGCTTCGGTCTTTTTGGTGACCGTAATCTTAAAGACTCCGGTGTTGCCCTCTATCAGTTCGGATGTTTCGCCCTCTTTCATGGCTAACGCAGCCCCCACTACTGCGGGTTCGGAGCCCGAACCGGGAATGGTTGGCGATTTTACAGTCAAAGCCGAGGCCGTCGACGTACTGACATTGTTACCTTCGGCAATATCTTCGATAGATTTGCCCTTGTTCGCGGAAATGATCTGCGCCGCTTTGCGTTCTTTCCGGATCTTTGGCAGTACCGTTGGCGACGCTTCCTCGACAGACATAAGGCCCTCCTCATTACTGTCGGTAAGCTGCACCACGGCATATCCGTCGGTCAAATCGAATCGTTTTATCTCCCCGATTTCGGTATCTTCATTAAAGGCCCATTGCACAATATTGCGCTGTGACGAGAGTCCCGGTAGATTTTCATCGGTGGCCTTCAGCTTGTTGACCGGCCGCACGGTATATTTCTTTTCCTTGGCCAGGTCGGAGAAGGCCTTGTCCGACGAAATGGATTCCATCTCGAATTGGGTGGCATCGGTAAAGAGTTGGTTGACGGTGCCTTCGGAGGGCTCGATCTCACGGGCCAAGGTGGCTATCTGTACGATATCGCGCTTATCGTCGATCTTGACGACGTGGAATCCGAAATCCGTTTCTACCATGCCGATGGTACCGACAGGGTTCCCAAACGCAAAATCGTTGAACTCGGGCACCATCCGACCTTCCTGAAAATACCCCAGATCGCCCCCGTTGGGTGCTGATGGTCCGTCGGAATTGTCCCTGGCCAACGCTGCGAATTGGGTATCCTCCTTACGGGCTTCCCTTAAAAGTCTTTTGGCTTCGGCCTCGGCTTCTTCTTTGGTGCGTGTCACTTCTGGGTCTGCACCTTGAGACCCTTCGTAGGTAATCAAGATATGGCTGGCCTTTACGGAACCCCCGGGTTTCCGATCCATCATCTTGGTGACCTTGAAGTAATCGCCATCGCGATAAGGTCCGAATATTTCACCGGCCTGAAGCCCCATCAAGGTATCGGCAAATTGGGCCGGCAACTGATTTTTTGTTTTATAGACGGTATCGAACTTGATATCGGAATGCCGATCCAAAAAGGCCGCCATATCAGTCGTGCCTCGAAAACCACGGATGGTATCGTTCGCATCGTTCTGATCGTTATATTCTACCGTATTGTCCATGAGTTGGGCGATGGCATCCTTGACCCCCTGTTCATCTTCCGGGGATGGTTTTTCCTCGAAATACACGAACTGAATGTCCCGGGCGGCCTCCTGTTTGAAGTCTTCCTTGTGTTCTTCGATATAACTGCGGATTTCGCTTTTGGAAACCGTTATGGAGCTATCCGGAATAGAGGCGAAGGGAACACGAACGTATTCGATATTCATTTTCGTATTCGCCAATCGGTAGTCGAGCTTCCCTTCCTGTAAGGTCGCCCCTATCCCCGCCTTGATCAGGTTAAAATAGGTCTGTTCTTTCGCACTTTGAATGATGGACGCCTCGTTCTGTAGCCAAAAATCGTATTGTGCGGGATTGTTCACCTTTAAATCCGCGATAAAATTACGGAACTTGTTCGGATCAAAAACGCCGTTCTCGTCCTGAAACTGGGGATTTTGGGCGTATCCGGGGATGGTGCCCACATAATTCATGATCTGGTCCTGCTCGATATTGACGCCCAGATCCTCAAACTGCCCGCCCATGATGGCATTGCGCACCTCTTGCTCCCATACCTGATTTACCGTTTGCATGGTCGATGCGCCCGGACCCGTATTTCTGGAAGCGATATCGACCTTTTGGCGAAAATCCTCAATGGAAATCTCTTCGCCATTTACCTCCCCGATGCTGGAACCTACTTTGCCCCCACCGAGGCCGTCACTTGTAAACACGCCCGAAACCACGAAGGCGAACAGGGCCAGCCCGATAATCAATATGAGAACCGTGGTCTGCCTTCTTATACTTTCTAAAATAGCCATTTATGGAATTTTTAAATCGATTTGCAAAATTAGGGTTTTCTTTTGACATGCCCAGACGAAAAAACCAGTGAAATTCTATCCGTTTTTAGCCCTGCCCTGCGCCCGAACCTGTCCTTTGAACTTGCTATTCCCGCTCCAATACCTGCAGCGAAACCAGGTCGATTTTGGTGCTTGATACTTCCAATATTTTGAATATAAACCCTTCGATCCGAATCTCGGATTCCCGTTCGGGAATTTCTCCCCTTTCGTTGACAATCAATCCCCCTAAGGTTTCGTATTCCTCACTTTCGGGCAGTTCGAGCTTGTAGGTTTCGTTCAGGTAATCGACTTCCAGCCGTGCGGAAAACTGGTAGGTGGTGGCGTTGACCTTTTCCTCGACCAGATCGGTGGTATCGTGTTCGTCCTCAATCTCTCCGAATAGTTCCTCGATGATATCCTCAACGGTCATAAGGCCCGAGGTGCCCCCATACTCGTCGAGCACCACCGCAATGCTTTTTCGTTTTTTGGTAAGGATGTCCAAAATATCCTGTATCAACATGGTTTCAGGCACGAATTCGACGGGCAACAGAATACTTTTTAGGGTCTTCGGTTTCTTGAACAGTTCGTACGAATGCACATATCCAATGATATCGTCGATCGTATCCTTATAGATCAGAATTTTCGAGAGTCCCGTTTCAGAGAAAAGTTTCGTCAGATTCTTCGGGGTTTCATGAAGTTCTACGGCTATAATCTCCGTGCGGGGGACCATCACTTCCCGAGCCTTGACCTCGGCGAACTCTAGGGCGTTCTGGAATATCTGTATTTCCGAATCGACATCGTCTTCCGCTTTCACTGTCTCCATCTGTTCGGTAATGTAATCGCCCAGCTCGATTTTACTGAAAGAAAGCTGCACTTGGTCACCATCGGTCTTAAAAAGAGTTTTTAGGATTACGTCTGATACCCATATTACAAATTCGGAAATGACGGAAAACGTCAGATAGAAGAAATACGCGGGAATGGCCAGAAACTTCAACAGGGTATTTGAGTAGATCTGAAAGAACACCTTGGGCAAAAATTCGGCCGTCAAGAGGATAATGAGCGTTGAAATGATGGTCTGGGTCACCAAACTGAAATCTGTCAAAACGAGGCTCAGAAACGGGTTCGTCACGGGCAGCATGTCCTGGAACCACAGCATCAACAGATCGCCCATGAAGAGACCGTAGATGACCAGCGCGATATTATTGCCGATCAGCATCGTCGCGATGAATTTCGAAGGCTTTTTGGTCAATCGGGCAAGAACTTTGGCCAGAAAGCCTTCCTGCTTTTTCTCAATCTCAATATGGATCTTGTTGGCCGAAATAAAGGCGATTTCCATTCCCGAGAAAAAAGCCGAAAAAAGCAGGGAAAGCACAATGATCAATATGTAAATTTCCAAGGTCAAGACCGGTGCTGATTATCGTGTTTTCGCTTTTCGAATTTCTTTCGATAGTTCCTGCGGAAGAAGTACATACCTATAGATACCGCGGCAAAAAATACGAACAGATAGGCACTGTTGCGGTCTATGTTCCAGTCCGTATAGATTCGGTACACAGAGAATACAAATACCGCCAAATACAGATATTCGGTATATCTTAAAAACTTTATCATTGTGATTCTTCTTTTATCGTCATTAGTCCGTACGTTTTATGGGCGTAGAGATTGCTCAGGCTTTTGTTGAAATCCATGCCCTCCCCATCCATTACCGTGCCTTCTTCAGGGTTGGTGAACTTGAATTTGTTTTGGGTGAAGATCCAATTGTTGTCCTGGTCCCAGAACAGCTGGGGCGCTTCGAGTATTTTACCGTCATGGCTCTCGATCACCACATTACCTTGCAAATCTATGATATCCGTAGCGGAATAAATTATGGCATAATCGGCCTTAATGATACTTTTTTGGCCTTCATCGTTAAAAAAGTCGACCGTAAGGCCGTCGGGAAATGTCCGATAGGGAAATTCCAGATTCGTATAATCTTTGGTCAAGGGACTTCTGAGCACCGCTATCACCTTGGTAGTCGCCGAATCTTCACTGCTTACATCGGTCCTGGCCTCGGTATAGGTGAACACTACATTTTCACCGATACCGACAGGATACATCAAGGGCGCCTTCTCCTGCCCCGATCTTTCGTAATTATCGGTACAGCAGCAAAAAAATATTGCCATGGAAATAACCATGGCAATACGTTTAAAACCATTTTCAACACAATGTGCCATTACCTGTTTTAGATGGTGGGTGCTTTTACACGACCGCCCACCCAGTGTTAGATGTTGGGTACTTTCACACTACCGCCCACCCAGCAATCGAAGCTGATTGTTTTACCGGCCATACCAGAGTTGAATATATCGGTCTTCGACGGAGCCTTTGCCGAATAACTGGCGGCCGCCTGATTCGACTGCGAACTGAGGGAGGGATCGACACGGCCTGCCTGGCGCGCCATTTCGGCCGCTTTCCAATAGACCGCCCGCTTTTCGAACGTGGTGCTACCGCAATCGTTGGCACTCGACGCATACAGAGTGGCGATCAACAAATAGGCCTTACCGTTAGAGGCATCGGCCTTAATGGCCTGCTGCGCATAGCTTCGCGCCTTTGATTTACTTGTTTTACGTACGATGGTCGCAATTTTGTACAGGATGTTCGATTTTTTATCGGGACTCTTTTCCAATTCCACCGCTTTATTGAAGTCCTCAAGGGCCCCTTGGTTGTCACCCGCCTTCTGTTTTAACAGACCGCCGTACATATAGGCCTGGGCCGAAGGCTCCAAGGCCAACTGGGCCTCAAAAAGTTTACGGAACAGGGGATCGTCGGTACATTCCTTGCTGAACATTCTACCAACGGCGCGTTTTACCCATTTGATATCGCCTTTTTTCTCCTCGAAATTCTTTTGATACAGGGGAATCAGGTTTTCGCAATCGGCCAATGCACCCAATTTTGCATCGACGCTACCGGCAATCTTACCATAGGATTCGGAATTGGTGGTGGCTCTCTTCAACTTACTTTTCTCTTTGGAAGTTATCGTACCTGTAGAATCCTTGGGAAGCAACTGGGTAACAATATCGGTCAACTTACTGTTCTCTTCCTCGATTTTTTCGGTCACGTCGTCGTAGACATCGAAAACTTCCTGCAATTCTTTATTTCCGGCCTTGTGCAGATCTACCAAACTGGAGAAATACAGATAAAGGGCCCTGGGGTTCGTAAAGTTTTCGGGGTTTTCTTCGAAGGCCTTTTTCAAGAGGGCATAGATTTCGGCATCGGAACCCGTTTTGTGTTCGTACATCAACAGGGCCTTATCCTGGGCTACAACGGCCGGGGTATATTTTTCGGGGAAATATTTGGTGCTATTCTCGTACAAGGTCAACAAATCTTGGATATATTTCTCCTTCTCGGCCCCTGATGATTTCTCGATCTTGTCTTTCAAGATCCGCTCGCCATAAATAAAGTTGGCTTTGTTGACTTCGGGACAGTTTTCGTAGACCATTTGCCACGGGGTATAGGCCGCCTCATAATTTTTGACCTTCACGTGCTCCACGTAAATGGACAGGTTGGTCATACATTCCTGGTTTTGGGCCTGGGCGTTGATCAAACCCAAGGATCCTAAAAAGAGCATCGCCGTGAGGTAAATCTTAGTTTTCATTTTTTCAAGTTTATTTGTGTTTTTAAGGGTTTGCCCCCGATTGCGATCGAAGGTCATGTTTATCGAGGGGGTCAATGTACTAATTTTTTGCCAACAGAACCATAGGAAATACAGAATTTGGCCTTTTAAGGATGATTTTCATCTGGACATCTATTCCCAAATGCTCATTTTATTAAAGACCCTATCCATCCGCCTTTTGATTGTGCACCAAATAACTTAGTTAATTTTCCGCTTCTGAAACCACTGATCGTTCAGCGACAGCCCGACGTTGACCTTAAAATAGCTTTCCTCTATTAGGTCTGCCGAGGTCGTTCCCCTTCTCCCCAGTTCAAAACCTAGGTTGAGGTTGGAGAGGCTGTTACCGAGTGGTAAACCTAGACCAAAAGTTATGCCAAAGTTGTTTATCTCCGTCTCATTAATGATCATCCCGGTTTTCTCCAGGCGTAGGCCGGCCCTATAGGTTATCCTATTAAAGTAACTTTGGAACGAACTGCGGTTGGGAGTATAGAAGCCTCCGAATGCGAGGGTACTGGCGTTTTCGTACATCACATTATCGAATTGAAGAAAGTTGTACGATAGATCACCCAGTTCCTGAAAGCTGTATTCCACGCCCAAAAACCACTTCATGTTCTCGCCATATCCGATGCCCAGCGTAGTGGTGGTAGGAATTTTGACCCCGGCTTCCTTCAGTCCCCGCGCCGCCAGGTTGACATTGATGATCTCGATATCCTCACCCGTAGTCAATGAAAAGGAACCGATCTGTCGGGTATTGCGTGCCGATAGGTTGGCTTGAGTATTTATGCGTAAAGATGTAACAAATGTGTGTTTTTCATCGATCGCGGGGGTGTAATTTAAGGCGTAGTTCAAATCGAAACCGTTGATACGGGATACCCTGAGGTCCTTGGCTCCGAACTGCACGTTTTCGGTACTTTGCTGCCATAATCTTTCGATTCTGCCGAAATTATAATTGGCCGTTATACCGACACTCAAATTTTTTAGGAATTCGTACCCCACGGAAAAGTAGACCTGGTTCAGACCACCGTTGCCGGAGTATTCTTTTAGGATCCGTGACCCCTCAGCTCCGCTCAGGTCCTCAAAATTATAACCTACCGAGGTGTAATTTTTGACCCCGAAGCCGACGCCGAGACCTTTTTTCAGGCTAAGGCCCAAGGCCAGATAGTCGAGGTTGGTGACGGAATTGCTCTGTTCAGTGGTAAAGCTCTTGAGACGCAACTGCTTATGCGAGATGCCCGCGGTGTAAGTCGTGATTCCAAAATAGTCCCCGTATTCAACGCCCAGTTGGCTGTAGGCGGCAGGATTCTTCAGATTGACGTGTATGCTGTCTGCGTACATGGCAATACCGCCCATCATTTGGTTTTCAATTGTTCCCCCATCCCGAATGTCTCCAAGGCCAAAATAGGAATAGGGGGAAACCGTTCCGTCTTGGGCGCAGATACCCGTAAAGGCCAGAGACGCTATTGCAAAACCTATTTTTTTGATCATTGAATCGCTTTGGGTTTAAGCTCTCGGCCGGATGGCCCATTCTCGGGATGCTTCGTTTGACAGCATCGACGGCGATTCCGAACGTCGGGACGGTAGTATTCGGTTTCTCGCATCGAACTCATGGTATGCTTTTCGAACTCATTTAATGCTTATTGTATTCCAACAGATAATTAAGCCCCTCAAGGAGAAAATTGGAATGGGCAAAGATGGTATTTTTTAGCCGCTTTGACAAAAATTGGGTGTCGCCGCCTGTTAAAATAACTGTTAAATCTGCAAAGCGGGATCGGTACTGATCAATGACCCCGTCGATTTCACGGCACATCCCGTTGATTACCCCGCTGTGGATGCCGGCCTCGGTAGCATTCCCTATAAAATCGGTAAAATCTTCAGGCTGTAAAAGCGGCAGTTTCAGGGTCTGCCGGTGCAGTGCGCGGTAGCGCATATTCAGTCCCGGCGAAATGGCGCCGCCGAGATACTCCCCATGGTCGTTTACCATATCGTAGGTAATACAGGTGCCCGCATCGATGACAAGGGCATTCCCTTTCGGGTTGTGGTAAAAGGCGGAAGTGGCCAATGCGATTCTATCGACCCCCAAGGTATCGGGGGTGGCATACAAATTTTTAAAAGGCACCTTTGAGGAGGAGCTTAACTCGTGCATTTCACAAAAAACGGCCACTACGGCGAGTACTTTGCGATCCAGGTTTCCAAAGGAAGAAACGATACTATGACTGATTCTGGGATAGTGATCGCAGATTTCCTTGACCTGCCGCGCTACATGCCCTAACTCGGCCGTTTGATGGAAAATTAATTTTTTCTTATCGAAAACGGCTAGCTTGACCGCGGTGTTTCCGGCATCTATAATCAGGTTCATGACGTAAAGATCAAAAAATGGATAAAAACAAAGGCCTTTTTTATAAATTTTGTTTGTATATCGTAAAATTGAAATTATATTTGCAACCTCTTAAAATCGCCTTTACCGGGCGACTTTACAAAGGCCGGTGCCTTAGCTCAGTTGGTAGAGCAACGGACTGAAAATCCGTGTGTCCCTGGTTCGATTCCTGGAGGCACCACAAAAAAATCCTTACGTAACGTAAGGGTTTTTTTGGTTTTTACAAGTATCTTGCGAAAAACTTCGTGTTTTGACTACCATAGATGCCTCAACCCCTATTCCCGAACTACAAAGGTACCTACTTGAGAGGGAATGGTTACACGTCAATGAGCATATAAAATCCACGGAACCACCAGGCTCGGGCAATATGAACGTGGTGCTTAGGGTGGTCACCGACCAGCGCTCGTTTATCCTCAAACAATCGCGGCCTTATGTCGAAAAATATAAAGAGGTAGCAGCGCCGCTGGAACGCATTGCCGTGGAAAAGAATTTTTACCAGGCAGTTCGGAACAATGCGGTTAACGCCCATATACCCAATATCTTGGGTTATGATTCGGAAGAGAACCTGCTGCTTCTTGAAGATTTGGGACACTGCCGGGATATGGTCGTCATCTACGAAAAAAGGGATATTTCGGCCCGGGAATTGGATCGGTTGGTGTTTATACTCGGACTAATCCATAGAAAAGGGGTAGGCGACAATTTTCCGGATAATATCGAAATGCGCCAACTCAACCACCGACATATTTTCGTGCTTCCCTTTTTGGAGGACAACGGTCTGGACTTGGATGAGGTACAACCCGGACTACAGGAGCTTTCCATATCGTTCAAGGGGGATGCGGCCCTGAAATCGGTGGTCGATCACATCGGGGAAAAATACCTGTCCCCCGGTAACACCCTATTGCACGGCGATTATTATCCAGGAAGTTGGATGACCGAAGCGGACAATCTCTATGTCATAGACCCCGAATTCGCCTTTGCCGGTTTTGCGGAATTTGATCTGGGCATCATGGCGGCCCACCTCATCATGGCCACCGGAAAAAAAAGATACCTTACCCTGATCTATGACAAGTACCAGGGCGAGGCGGATAAAAACCTGATGGGCCAGGTAGCGGGCATCGAAATCGTACGCCGGTTAATCGGATTGGCCCAATTGCCGCTGCAACGGAGTATTCCCGAAAAACGCAAATTGCTGAAAAAGGCCCGTAAACTAATTTTGGGACGCCCTTAAGCTATCCGAAGAGCCAATTACGCATTTCTAGCCGCTACACTCTGGCCCCTTGGCACCACCTAAATGGATTGCCCGCCGCGTTTGAAATACAAGCAAAGCTTCTACCACACGCTTTTTACCGCATTCACGGAAAAATCCGTACACGTCAAAACCGTATCGGAAGGGTTCGAAAGTTTCAAGCTAGTGTAGTCCCCTGTCGGAAAAATTTGTGCGGTCATAGCGTATTGACCTTTGTTCAGGAAGATTTCGATCGAAGAGCGATCTATTAGCACACGTACCTCGTAATACCCATCCGGTAGGTCTGGAACGGGCATGATTTGCATGCCCGCGCCAAAATCTTCCTGAAAGTCCGTTTTCCCGGATTCGGACCTGTCCAATGTAAATTCCCTGCTATCGCCGTTCATGGTCAAAACCAGCACTTCGCCCGCCTCATTGCCTAAGGTCAACCGGAAGTCGCGGGCGGATGTCGTAAAGCGTATTTCCGATGTCATCGAAACATCCGTCGAAATTACCTCTTGACCCTCGGCCGGAATATTCAAATCCCTTTGATTCCCTTCCGAAATCAGGCCATCCAGATTTTCAATGGGATAATTACACAACGCATACCCGTCGGATACCTTCCGCAAGGTCAATTTTCTCGGTAGCGTCATGGCTCCGCGCCAAGGCTCGGTCGGTGTTTTTTCGGCATACTGCCAGTTGCTCATCCATCCCATAAAAATGGATTTTCCGACGGGTGTGTTGCTGAAGGTCACCCCAGCGTAATTGTCCGTGCCCCAATCGATCCATCGGTTATCGGTCTGGTCGGTGGTAAAGGTTTTACCGTCGAAATCCCCCACAAAATACTGGGTACCGCTTCCCCCGTTAGGCGCCCCGGGATTGATACTGATCAGTAGCACCCACTTTTCTTCGTCGCTGCCCTCCACTTGAAGCGGGAACAGATCGGGACATTCCCACACCCCGCCGTGGGCACCCCGGTCCTTTCCGAATTCCCCCAGCAACTCCCAATCCTTTAGATTTGTGGAACCGTAAAATTCGGCGTGGTCGCCCGCGACCAGGCTCATAATCCATTTCTGGCCGGCACCGTACCAAAAAACCTTGGGATCTCTGAAGTCCGTTGCACTTTCATCCTTGATCACGGGGTTGCCATCATATTTCGTCCAGGTTTCGCCCTTATCCACGCTGTAGGCGATGCCCTGGGTTTCAAAACCGGTCTCCCCCCCGGCCTTCTTTTCCGCATTGTGATAGGTGAAAATAGCTACAAGGGGCGGATTTTCTTCGGTTCCGAAACCTGAGCTGTTGTTTTTATCGACCACTGCACTTCCCGAAAAAATATAGCCATTTTCATCGGGATACAGGGCTATCGGCCGGTGCTGCCAATGCAACAGGTCTTTACTGACGGCATGCCCCCAGTGCATAGGGCCCCAAACCGTACTATCGGGATAATATTGATAGAACAAGTGGTAGGTGCCCTGATGGAATACCATCCCATTGGGATCGTTCATCCATTGCGTTTCGGGGGAAAAATGGAACTGGGGCCGGAATGTCTCGGAATACCGCCCTGAATTCGTGCTCTTGGCCATGGGCGCTTGCTGTTTTTTGTGGGACTTACAGGTCGCCAAAATTACGGCAACCAAAAGAAATAGCATCCATGTAGCGGTAAGCTTCATATTGTATTGTATTAAATTGAAAGGTGCGGGAATGGGGCAAGCCATCTTGCACTCCAATATAGTCTTTTTTTGCCTTCAAGGCCAAACACGCAACGACTTCATTATCTTTGTTACGGTAGAAGCAAAACATGAAATTTCTTTTAGGGTCGTGCACCCTACCCTAATGCATACCTTGTAAATGGGCATCATCAACCAAAAACAGCACCAACACGACAAAAAGACCATCCATTTTACGTTGGCCGCGTCGAAGGAGCTTTTGCTTATTTTTGCCCGCAATCCGACACTCGGCCAATGCAAGACCCGGTTGGCCGCGACCGTTGGCGACCAAGCCGCTTTGGATATTTATACTTTTTTGCTCGACCATACCGCATCCATCACGAAAAACCTCAATGCCGCCAAGCAAGTCTGGTATTCGGAGGTTATAGGGGAGGACGATATTTGGGAGGATGCCTTTTACGACAAAAGATTGCAAAAGGGAAAGCATCTAGGCATCCGGATGGCCAATGCCTTTCAAGCGGGATTCGCATCGGGTTACGAGCGTATCGCAATCATCGGAAGCGATATATTCGACCTCAAGCAAAGAGACCTGGAAAATGCATTCGACCAGCTCAAGGAGAACGATTTTGTGCTAGGTCCGGCAGTAGACGGCGGGTATTACCTCTTGGGCATGAAAACCTTCAAGCCCCAGCTTTTTCGGGACAAGGATTGGGGCCGAGATACCGTCTTGGAAGACACGCTCAAGGACCTGAACGACGAAAGGTACGCGGTATTGGAAGCGCGCAACGATGTCGATATCTATGAGGATATAAAGGATGTCGCGGCCTTTAGGCACTTCTTAAAACACATCGAAAAATGACACAGCGACAGCTCGACGAATCCACCGCACACCTAAGGGAAAAAGGATTCGACGCCCCTGAAATCGGCATCGTTCTTGGCACGGGCCTTGGGAAACTGGCCGAAGCCATCGAAGATCCCGTCACGGCGCATTACAACCATATTCCCTTTTTTCCGTTGGCCACGGTGGAATTCCACACCGGGAAGCTGCTCTACGGCACACTCGAAGGCAAAAAGACCGTAGTTATGAACGGGCGGTTTCATCTTTATGAAGGCTACGATTTTCTGGATGTTACATACCCCATTCGGGTGATGCACCAACTGGGCATCGAAAAACTCTTTATCAGCAATGCTTCCGGTGCCATCAATCCCGATTTCGGGATCGGCGACCTGATGCTGATTGAGGACCATATCAATTTGCAGGGCGGCTCGCCCCTGGCCTTTAGGAACGTTGCCCGGTTCGGAACCCGGTTCACCGATATGGCGGAGCCCTACGACCCAAAAATGCGTAAACTATTGGCCGAAATCGCCGAAAGGGAAAACATCACCTTACAACGCGGTGTTTATGCCTCCGTGGTGGGTCCCCAATTGGAAACCAAGGCCGAGTACCGCATGCTGAAAATGATAGGGGCCGATGCGGTCGGTATGAGTACCGTACCCGAGGTCATTGTCGCCAACCACCTCGACCTGCCCGTAGTCGCCGTATCGGTACTGACGGACGGTTGCGATCCCGACAACCTACAGCCCGTAGATATTCAGGCGATTCTTGCCGTGGCAGAAAAAGCGGAACCCCGAATGGTCAAGTTGTTTCGGGAGTTGATCAGGGCATTATAGCAACCTACCTCTCCTCGTAATCCAGTAAAATCCCTTCCGCTATCCATTTCGCCAGGGCCTGCCGGTTTTGGGGAATTAGAATACGGCGTTGGTCCTTTCTGTTGCGGATGTTCCCCACCTCGATAAAGGTCATGGCAGGATGGGTCATTCTGACCATATACAACCCAGTACGGTCTTCGAAGGTGCCGGAATACACCCGGTTCGGCTGGTATTTTTTATAGTTTTTCTCGAAGGTCTTGTGGATGCACTCCGAAAGTCGCTTGCCATTTTTGCTATTTTCGTGATGGTAGAAAAATACATCGATATTCTGGCCGACACTCCGGCTATCGATATGGGTCACGATCAAGCGCTGGTAAAGTCCCTTGTGTTTTCGGTACCGATCGTTCACAATATCCACCCGCTGTTTCAAACGTTTGACCTGGTTCAATGGAATCGGCTGGTCAAGGTAAGCCTCCTCGTCATGATCGATCTCAAGGATACGGTCGTCGCGGATACCGTCGTTCCCATCACGGATAATGACGTATACCCTGGCCCCATGGGCGATGAGCTCCCGGGCCAAACGCAGGGTGATGTCATAGGCGTATTCGTCTTCGGGGATGGCCTTGCCGCCTGACATGCCCAGGGCACCGGGATCGGGCCCCCCGTGACCGGAGACCAGATAGTACACCGTGCCCGCAAGGCGATCGCTTTTAATGAGGACGGTGGAATGGGCTGCCCCTAAAATAGGGATTTCACGGGTCTTTATATCTTCTACCTCAGTTGATTTGCTTCGGATGGAATCCACCACCTCGACCGTATCGAGATCGGCTGGCGGAATACGGTACTCGCGGCCCGCATAGAGGTGAACGCTATCCCGCAGGTTTTCCCTGTTCATGGCAATAAACTCATCGTAGTAGTCATAGGGGTCTACGCCTTGTTTCCGCAAAAGCGACAGGATGCCATCGCCCGTTTGGGCGACCACGGTCAGGCCCGAATCCTGGGAACGGGACGGCAAACACATTCCCAAAAACAGGAACAGGATGCCGATGCTTCGGTTTCGAAAAAGAAGATCAAATTGCATTCGAGGAACGGGTTTCACGCAACAAATCAAAAATTGGGCCTAAATATTTGGTTCAATAGGGCAGACGACCGATTTTAAGGAATATCGAAACTGCGGTCGTTTGTATGCAAAATTAAAAAAGCCTTCCGTAATTTTGCGGACACCTAAAGAATTTAGTTAACGGGGTAATCAACAATCCTTTTTCACCTGAACGAAAGTCCATCCGACTATGAAGCCTTCCATTTTTATGCTATGCCTGACCGTAATGGTATTCCTGTCTTCCTGTAAGACCGACCCTAAAAACAAAAATGTCGCATCCGATACCATACAGGCCACTTCCCAAAAAAACGACAGCCCATCCAAAGCACAGGAAAGGGACAAGGCGGATAGCCTTATTACCGAAACCGTTGCCGCACATGGTGGCGCGTTATATGACAAGGCCCACTACAAATTTGGGTTCAGGGACAAACACTATACCTTTCAGAATAAAAATGGAGGCTTTATCTACACCGTTACCGGCCAGAAAGACGGCAATGAAATCCGCGATGTGCTCGAAAAAGGAATCCTGACCCGGACGGTAAACGGGGACACGGCCGAACTATCGCCCAAGGATGTGGTCAAGTATACCGAGGCCCTGAATTCCGTGGTCTATTTTGCCACGCTGCCCCATAAGTTGCAGGATGCGGCGGTCAATAGCAGCTACGACGGCCGTACCACCATTAAGGGCCAAGACTATGATGTGATAACCGTTACTTTCGACCCGGAAGGCGGCGGCAACGACCATCAGGATGAATTTCGGTATTGGATCAACGCCGATACCAAAACGATGGACTATCTCGCCTACAATTATGAAACCGACGGTGGCGGCGTGCGGTTCCGGAGTGCCTATAATCCCCGCAACGTGGGCGGCATCCGGTTTCAGGATTATGTAAACTATGAGGCACCGATTGGCACGCCGCTAAAGGAGCTTCCCGAGCTTTATGAATCGGGGGATCTAAAAGAACTTTCGAGAATCGAGACGGAGGAAGTCGTCGAATTGGGCGAATGAAATTTATAGCACGATCGCGATCTCGTAGCTAACCAAATGACCCGATAGGACATCTATCGTCCACCTTCGTACTTTTGGATCTCATAATTCAGTAATTTCTTTACACTCGCCCATTCTTGTTCGATTATCGAAAAAACAACGGTATCCCGACAACTCCCGTCGGCATTCAACCTGTGATTTCTTAAAATCCCATCTTGTTTTGCCCCAAGTCGGGCAATCGCCTCCCGGGAGCGCAGATTGTACCAATTCGTCAGAAATTGGACCGCCTTACAACCCAAGATTTCGAAAGCATGTTGTAACAAAAGGTATTTGCATTCCGTATTGACCCCGGTGCGTTGCTGTTTTTTCGCGTACCAGGTATATCCTATTTCCAGTCGCCTGTGTTCGGGCTTTAGATTGCAATATCGGGTCGAACCAATGATATCGCCGCTGTTTTTGTCCAACACCGCAAATGGAAACCCGGTTCCGATATGTTTTTGGTGAAAGGCCTGCTCAAGGTAATTATCAATATTTGTGGCCGATGGAACCGAAGTAAACCACATTTCCCACAACTTGCCATCGGCTGCTGCTTTTAAAAGCCCTTCTTTATGGGATCCCACCAATGGGACCAGTTTCACGGTTTGTCCTTCCAGTTCTAATTTATTAATCCAATTCCCCATTTTGTTTATAATCGGTTACAATCCAATGAAATCAATACAATGTGGTACGCGTCCGGCGAATGGCGATCAATACGCTTTATAAAACTTGCCGAAGACCTCTTCCGCAGGCTTGGTACCCGTCCGGCGAACGGCGATCAATTCGCCTTATAAAACTTCCGTAAGACCTCTTCCGCAGGCTTGTTCTGCGGGGTGAAACGGTTGTCTTTTGCACCGCCCGATGCATTATGATCGATAAACCACTTCCAGACATAGCCGCCGGCAAACCAGTTCTCCGGCCAGAATGCTTCCAAAATGGCCTTGGTGGCGTTCGCTTGGGCCTGTAAATTCACCGGTTGTTCGTGCCGGTCGACCAACCAGGGTTTCCAGGCGGTCCTGTCCGTACTTCGGTAGCCATATTCGGTGAAAAGCACGGGTTTTGAACAGGTTTTCGAAAGGGACCTGATGTCATCCTTATGTTCTTGCCATTCCTTTTTCAGCTGCGCCACTGAAGGCGTTTTTTCTTCGGATAACGGGAAATAGGCATCGATGCCGATATAATCCAGTTCTTGCCAGAAGGGCACCCGGGTGAATTCGTCCCAATTGGCGGCGTAGGTCAGCTTACCAAAATAGACCTTTCGTATCCCCGCGATAAGTCTTTTCCAGAAATCCGGACGCATAAGTACGAACTGCTCCAGTTCGGTGCCGATACAGAACAGTTCCGAACCGGCCTCTTGGGCCATTTCAGCATAGGTGATAATGAATTTTTCGTAAGCGTTTTCAAGGACCTTCCAATCCGCCTCCGATTCCATTTTGAGGGTGCCGGTGAATTTCCCCTTCCTGATCCATAGTTGGGGTTTGACCATGGTCTTGATACCGTTTTTGTGGAGCAGGGCGATACATTGCATGGCACCCTCCGTGGTCTCCCCGTACCATTGCCGGTCGGTATCGAAGATAATTTCGGGGGAATTGACATCCCGTATAAAACCAAAGGGCATGACCGCCGCATGGTTGGCGTTGAGACGCACCACCTCGGCAACATGATCCGGTGCGACGGCTTCACGGCTGGCCACAAAACTCACCCCGTTGATCTTTTCGGAGGCCTGCCCGGCGACCATAGGGGCGAAGGTCCAAAAAAGAAGATTAAAAAGTAGTAGGCATTTTTTCATAATCGGGTTACTGATTTACAGATTACCTCGTAAAATAATGCGATATCCTACAAAAGAAACTAAAATTTTTGATTTGTTCATCAATTTATCCCGTAGTTGATGGGCGGTCAGAATCTCGCCTACCTAAATCGACCCGGAAAATTTATATTTGTTCTAAATGGATGCCAAAAATTAAGGTATTACCTTTAAGGCCGACAGAAATGGCAACTGTTTATAACCTGGCAGAACACCTATTTAGTACATGGAACACATCGTCATTATCGGCAACGGCATATCCGGGGTTACGGCGGCCAGGCACATCCGCAAGCTTACCGGTCCCCCTGCCGGACCAAAAGACCCTGCTACCACACGGTCAGGCAAAAAAATCACCTTGATATCTTCCGAAACCGAACATTTCTTTTCCCGCACAGCACTCATGTACGTTTATATGGGACATATGCGCTGGACGGATATCGAGCCCTACGAGCACTGGTTTTGGGAAAAGAACCATCTGGAGCTAAAAAAAGCCTACGTCGAACGCATCGATACGGAGGCCAAGACCCTGCATTTTTCCCAAGGAAAACCCATGCACTACGACAAACTGATCATTGCCACCGGATCCATCACCAACACCTTCGGATGGGATGGCCTTGAACTGGACGGGGTTCAGGGACTAATTTCCAAGCAGGACCTCGAACAGCTCGAGAAAAACGCCCCCAACAAAGAGGTGTGCCCCCGAGCCGTTATCGTAGGGGGGGGTCTCATCGGAGTCGAGATGGCTGAAATGCTGCGTACACGTGATATCGAGGTCACGATGCTGGTTCGGGAGGATGCGTTTTGGACGAACGTACTGCCCATGGGCGAGGCTGAAATGATCTCCCGCCACATTGCATCCCACGGGGTAGACCTGCGCCACAATGCCCATCTTGAAAAGATTTTGGGCGACGACAACGGAAGAGTGCGGGCCGTAACGACACAGGAAGGCGAGGAAATTCCCTGTCACATCGTGGGCATCACCACAGGGGTCAGACCGAACATCGGGTTTCTAAAAGACAGCGGGATCGCCACCGACAAAGGGGTTCTGGTCAACCGCAGGTTGGAGACCAACATCCCGGATGTCTACGCCATCGGCGACTGTGCCCAGCAGCGCGAACCCATCGGTAACCGGCCACCGGTCGAGGCGGTCTGGTATACCGGAAGGATGATGGGCGAGGCCCTGGCCCAGACCATCTGTGGCAATCCGTTGGACTACAGTCCCGGCCACTGGTTCAACAGCGCGAAATTTTTCGATATCGAATATCAGACCTACGGATGGGTACTTTCCGAGGAACGAAAAAGGGAGTACGAAGTATGTTTCCACTGGAGACATGACGACGACACCAAATGCATTACGATCGCCTATCACAAAAACGACCGAAAATTTTTGGGCATCAACACCTTCGGCATCCGGTTGCGGCATCAGGTAATCGACCGTTGGCTGACCGAAGAACGGGATGTCGATTATGTGATGGAATATTTTGGGGACGCCAATTTCGATCCGGAATTTTACGATACCTATGAACAGGATATTGTCGCGAAGTTCAATTCGGATCTCGGCAAAGCTATCCGTCCGAAAAAAAAGAGCTGGAAAAGACTATTGGGTCTAGGAGTGTGAGTTGTAGTAGGATAACCTACGATAGCGCACGATGTTAAAGTCGGCATAATTGGGGAAGTGTTTTCCCGATCAATAAAGAAGGTATAAAATGAGCGAATATCAAAGAAGTATGTCCTTGGCAGGAGAACCGCCAAAGGCCCTTAGCACGCAACAGAAGATCGCAACCTTCATCGGCATTTGCGGTCTCGCCGTTCTTTTCGCCGCCATGTTCAATGTCAATTTCCCGAACAAGGGCGTCTGGCTGACCTTGTCCCTCGCCGCCATTACCATGGGCACGGTTTGGTTCGCGAAGGATGCTTATCTGGGCAAGCACGAAGGCATTAAGAACGATGGGGTATATTTTAAATCCATTTCTTCCCGTGGCCTTTGGGCCTGGATCTTTGGAATCGCGATGACCCTTTTCTACGTGGCACTCTATTGGTTTCCCGAATATCTCGGACTGGTCAGGGATGGCGACAATCGAGGGGTCATTGCGCTGTTCGACCCCTTGAGCAAAATGCTGAGCGGCAATCCTGCCAGCCAATGGTTTCTATACGGCACGCTATATACCTTGGCCATTCTAGCGTTCGGTATCAAATTTATCTGGAAATACCGCCACAATCGTTACGAAATCCTGCGTACGGTATCCGTTATGTTCTTTCAACTCAGCTTTGCCTTTATCATCCCCGAAATTATGCTGCGATTGAACCAACCCTACTACGATCTTAAAAACATCTGGCCCTTGAACTATGACCTGTTCGCCGGGTACAAGATCAACGAATTCCTGAACGCGGGCAATATAGGGCTTATCATGCTGATTTTCGGAGTGCTTTCCATCTTCGTCATCACCCCTATCCTGACCTATAAATACGGAAAAAGATGGTACTGCAGTTGGGTGTGTGGATGTGGCGGATTGGCGGAAACGGCCGGCGACCCGTTCCGGCATTTGAGCGACAAGAGCATGGTGGCCTGGAAGGTCGAGCGATGGGTGGTACACAGTGTCGTGGTTTTCGTCACGGTCATGACCGTGGCCGTTGTGTTCTCCTTTTTAAGGGGTAATGAATCGCAGTCGATTTCAAAATGGAGCCCTCTTGACAACAAGGTGGTCGTTATAAGCGACCCGGATGGAAAACCGATCGGCGAACGTATCCTGGCAGCCCAGCAAGCAGGTGCAAAAAGTGTAGTATTCCTGCACAAAGACGGCTCCAAAGAACCACCTAGCATCGAAAAAACGGAAGGTATCACCATCGCGTATGGTGTGATACCCGAACAAAACAACACGTCGGTCTTAAAGCGGGTGGCTGCCGGTAAGGATGCCGCATTGACCGACGTGAACGGTAGCAGCTTCGTCGTTGAAAAAGGCAGTGAAATCAAGGTGTACGATAACCTCTGGCTTTCCAAGGAGGCCTTTATCTGGGCGTTCATTACCATTTTGACGGCCGTTTTTCTATGGGTGATGCTGTTCAAGCGAAAGGCGCTCGCCAAGGATGCCCAATACGGGGCTATTGGGTATTTTACGGTAGTAATGTCCATTCTGTTGTTCACCTATTTCAGCAGTCCGGGGCAATTGTTCCTGTTCCCCGATTACGAACTGAGAAAGGCATACGGCTTTGTCATCGGGGCGATGTTCAGCGGGGTCATTGGCGTAGGTTTCTACCCGATTTTCGGAAGTCGGGTCTGGTGCCGTTTCGGTTGTCCCATGGCGGCGATCCTGGGCTTCCAGCAACGCCTGCTCTCCAAATTCCGCATTACGACGAACGGCGGACAATGCATTTCGTGCGGCAATTGCTCGACCTATTGCGAGATGGGAATCGATGTACGCGCCTATGCCCAAAAGGGCGAAAATATCGTCCGCTCCAGCTGTGTGGGCTGTGGTATCTGTTCGGCGGTATGTCCGCGTGGGGTATTGAAACTTGAGAACGGGCCATTGAGGAATCGTATTGACGGCAACGAAATTTTGTTGGGCAACGATGTGGACCTGATGCGTTTGGTGAACAAGAAATAAGATGGCCGATAGCACAAAGAAGCATCCCGACATCAAGGTAATCATCCCCGCTTTCAACGAGGCCGATTCCATCGCGGAGGTCATCGGTGACCTTCCCGATTTCGTTTCCGAAATAATAGTGGTCAACAATAATTCTTCCGACAAGACCTTCAGGAACGCCCAATCGGCAGGAGCTACCGTATTGAACGAGGAAAGAAGGGGGTATGGATACGCCTGCCTAAAGGGAATGGATCACATCGCCCGGCAATCCAAACCGCCGGATATTATCGTATTTATCGACGGAGACTATTCCGACTATCCGGAAGAGCTGAACAAGGTGGTAGCCCCCATCTTGGATAAGGACTATGATTTGGTAATCGGGGCGCGGGTAGAACGGCTACGGGAAAAAGGCAGTATGACGCCCCAGCAGGTTTTCGGCAATTGGTTGGCTACTTTATTGATGAAATGGTTCTTTGGGGGCACATTTACCGACCTTGGCCCGTTTAGGGCTATAAAATATGACAGGCTGTTACGCCTCGGAATGGAGGACAAGACCTATGGCTGGACGGTTGAAATGCAATTGAAGGCCATAAAAAGAAACCTAAGATACACCGAAGTGGCAGTGCATTACAGGAAAAGAATCGGCGTCTCAAAAGTGTCCGGTACGGTAAAAGGTAGTATATTTGCTGGCATAAAAATATTAGGTTGGATTTTTAAATACAGTGTCAAATGAACCATTTCCATTTTTTTTTTGAAATGGCTAAAGTAGTATCGGAAGATTATATTGAGCTCTTTATACAGTAGATGAAATTATTATGGGATTATTGGTTTCTTATATCATACTCGCCATTTACAGCGTAGCCTTATTGCTGATTTTCTTTTACAGTTTGGCCCAATTGAACCTCTTGGTTAACTATTTGGGCTACAAACGCCGCAACCAGACCGCCCCGAAATTCAACCTGCTCGACCCTAAGGAAATTCCCTTTGTTACGATACAGCTACCCGTGTATAATGAGGAATATGTGATGGAGCGCCTCTTGGAGAACATTGCAAAGATCGAATATCCTAAAAGTAAACTCGAAATCCAGGTCTTGGACGACTCCACCGATGATTCGGTGGTCGACACCGCTAAATGGGTGCGCGAACTGCAGGAAACGGGACTCGACATACAACATATACGCCGCACAAACCGCCAAGGTTTCAAGGCAGGTGCCCTTAAGGAAGGATTGGAAATCGCCAAAGGGGAATTCGTCGCCATCTTCGATGCCGACTTTCTGCCCGATAGCGATTGGCTGAAAAAAACGGTGGTCTATTTCAAAGACCCGGAAATCGGGGTCGTACAGACCCGATGGGGACATATCAACCGGGATTATTCCACCTTGACCCGTATTCAGGCCTTTGCCCTTGATGCCCATTTTACGTTGGAGCAGGTCGGCCGTAATGCCAAGGGCCATTTTATCAATTTCAACGGTACCGCGGGAATTTGGCGCAAGCAATGCATTCTCGATGCCGGCAACTGGGAAGGCGATACACTGACCGAAGACCTGGACCTGAGCTACCGTGCACAACTGAAAAATTGGAAATTCAAATATCTGGAGGATGTGGAGACACCCGCCGAACTGCCCGTGGTCATCAGCGCGGCCCGTTCGCAGCAGTTCCGGTGGAACAAGGGCGGAGCCGAGAATTTCCGGAAGTCCGTTATGAGCGTGGTATCGGCCAAGAACATATCCTTTAAAACAAAGTTCCATGGCGTGATGCATTTGCTGAACAGTTCGATGTTTTTGTGCGTTTTCCTGGTTTCCATTCTCAGTATCCCTGCCATGTACATAAAACAGCTCTATCCGCAGTTCGATGTGGTATTTTCGCTGCTTAGTTTCTTCGTGTTGAGCACCATTATCCTGTTCGTCTGCTATTGGTTTACCTATAAGAGCATCCAGGGCAGCAGCTTTGACCATTTTGTAGACTACATCAAGCTCTTTTTTACCTTTTTCTCGGTGGCCCTGGGATTTTCACTGCACAATTCCATTGCCGTATTGGAAGGCCATATGGGCAAGCGCAGCGAATTTGTACGCACCCCGAAATTTAACCTCAACAACCTTACCGACTCCTGGAAAGGCAATAAATACCTGGCCAAAAAGCTATCGCCGAATATGATTCTTGAGGCGATGCTGATGCTGTATTTCCTGTTCGGCATGTACAGTGCCATTCCCCTGAACGATTTCGGGCTCTTTCCGTTTCACTTGATGCTGTTCGTCGGGTTCGGCTTTGTATTCTTTAAGTCCCTGACGGCGCGGGCTTGATTTTGTAGCCATGTCTTACCTCACGTCCTTAAGCATAGAATCCGAAAGGACACATCCTATTTGAACAACCCAGAGACGGATTAGCAGTTTTTGAAGTAATTGCCACAAAACTCCTAAATTAGTCCGATGATAACCTCGGACTAATAATGCCCAACAAGCTGACCACATTCTTAAAGTTGCACAAAGTTCCGTTGGCACTGGCCTTGTTGAGCCTCGTCTTTTACTACACCTTCGCCTACCACCTCGACCGAACCGATTTCATCAAATTGCTCACACTTTTTGCCGCACTGTTCTATCTGTGTCTACGTACCATACAGTTTGAAAAATGGAACCTGAGGTTTCTTCTGGTGATCGGCATCCTTTTCCGGTTGGTGTTTCTGATGGCCGAGCCCAACCTTTCGCAGGATTTTTACCGCTTTATTTGGGATGGCCATCTGGTCGCCAATTTCATTAATCCCTATTTGGAAGTCCCCGACGTGCTTATCAGCCAAAAAAATCTGATCATTCCCAATGCCCGGGAACTGTACAGCGGGATGGGCGAACTGAGCGCAAAACATTACAGCAATTATCCACCCTTGAACCAGCTGCTTTTTGCCCTGGCGGCCTGGCTGGGCGGTAAAAGCATGATGGGTTCGGTACTGGTGTTGCGCAGCGGTGTTATTTTGGCGGATATCGGAGTCGTATATTTCGGAAGGAAACTGCTCAAACAGCTCAACCGCCCTCCCCACCTGATTTTCTGGTATTTTTTAAATCCGCTCATTATTATCGAACTTACCGGAAACCTTCATTTTGAGGGTGTAATGCTTTTCTTTTTTGTCTGGGCGCTATACCTGTTATCGCGGGAAAGATGGAGGCTGGCCGCAGTGCCCTACGCCCTCTCTATCTGTGCGAAATTGGTACCGCTATTGTTTTTGCCGCTTTTTTTAAAGCATCTGGGACTTAAACTAAGTTTCGTGTTCTACCTGCTGGTCGCCGTGGGTTGTACCGCCATCTTCCTTCCTTTTTATTCCCCCGATTCTCTCGGGAATTATTTCCAAACCGTCGGTCTTTGGTTCTCCAATTTCGAGTTCAATGCCGGTCTCTACAATGGCCTCAAACAAATTGCCATTGCCTCAGACGGCAAACCCTGGGAATTGATAAAGACCTACGGCGAAATCGTTCCGGTATTGACCCTTCTGGCCGTTTTGGGATTCACTTTTCTTCGCCAAAATCAAAAATTGACCGTATTGCCGACTTCGATGCTGTGGGTGCTGACTACCTATTACTTACTGTCCGCCGTGGTGCATCCCTGGTATATCGTTTTTCTGGTCCTGCTTAGTGTTTTCACGCCATATCGGTTTGCCCTGCTTTGGTCATTGGTGGTCGTGCTTAGCTATTATGCCTATTCCAATCCCACTTTCAAGGAAAACCTATGGCTTCTCGCAATTGAATATTTAGTCGTATATGGATTTATGATTTATGAAATCTTCAACGCAAAGCGGCAAAAACCGATTTTTCATAAAAATTAAAGCGTCCTTGCTGTCTTTTCGAGGTAATCCCGTACATTTGACTTGCAATGAAAGGACAAAGCAACATAAAACAGGTCATTGGTGCCCCAGCTACCATTCGTCCATCTTCCACCCGCCTTCGCCCGTAAGGGTATGTCCAATTTCCATGGAAATAGGTGAGTCCATTTCCGCACAGCTCCGAAAACTTTTTCTTTTTACCCATAATCTACTATAGCAATGAAAATTGTAATTGCTAACGAAACCCATTTTAAGTACGCCCAGATCATTTGCGACACCATAGCCGAATCGGCCAAGGTTCGTGGTACGGGCATTGCCAAGCGTACCCCGGAATACATCCAAAAAAGATTACAGAACGGCAACGCGGTAATCGCACTTGACGGCGACAAATTCGCCGGCTTTTGTTATATCGAGGTCTGGGGCCATGAAAAATTCGTGGCGAACTCGGGCCTTATCGTACATCCCGATTACCGAAACCAAGGTTTGGCCAAAAGGATAAAAAAGCGCATTTTCGAACTTTCCAGGGAAAAATTCCCCGATGCCAAGATCTTCGGAATCACGACCGGTCTGGCCGTGATGAAAATGAACTACGAGCTGGGCTATAGGCCGGTCACCTTCTCGGAACTGACCGACGACCCCGAATTCTGGAACGGCTGCCAGACCTGCAAAAATTACGACATACTGACCCGGACAGAACGTAAAATGTGCCTGTGTACCGGAATGCTATACGACCCCCACGCCAAACCCAGGACGGACGAAAAGAAAAAACCGGACGGGAAGACCTTTCAAAGGTTGAAGAGCATCAAGGAAAGTTTGTTTTTGAAGAAAAAAAAATAGAATAAGGAGAAGGGAATATAGTTTCTTGCTCTTGTAGTGTAACGGATTTGTTTCTTTACCTCTCGCGCAAGGGAATTGTTTCTTTACCTCCGTGACAGCAATTTTTTTCCCTATTTTTTAACCAGAACGTTTTATACTATGAAAAAATTAGTTTTAGCCTATAGCGGGGGACTCGACACCTCGTACTGCGCCAAATACCTATCCAAGGAAAAAGGCTTTGAAGTCCACGCAGTGAGCGTTAACACCGGTGGATTTTCGGCGTCCGAAATGGCTACGATCGAAGAAAAGGCGTTGCAACTGGGTGCCAGTTCGTACACCTCGATCGACGCCGTTCAGACCTTTTACGAAAAGGTCATCAAATTCTTGATTTTTGGGAATGTGCTGAAAAACAACACCTATCCCCTATCTGTCAGTGCGGAACGGATCGTGCAGGCCATCGAGATCGTCAACTACGCCAAGCGCGTAGGCGCACAGTACATCGCCCACGGCAGTACGGGCGCAGGGAACGACCAGGTCCGTTTCGACATGATTTTCCAGATTATCGCCCCCGAAATCGAAATCATCACCCCGATACGCGACAATACGCTTTCCCGGGAGGCCGAGATCGAATACCTCAAAAAAAATGGGGTGGACTATTCCTGGGAAAAAGCCAAATACTCCATCAACAAGGGATTATGGGGCACCTCGGTGGGCGGCGAAGAAACCTTGACCTCCGAAAAGCCCTTGCCCGATTCCGCCTATCCGAGCCAGTTACGGGAAAAAGAGTCCGTCCAGGTAAAATTGACTTTTGACCAAGGAGAACTGGTGGCCCTTGACGAACAAAAAGCCGATCCCGTCGAAAATATCATCAAATTGAATACGCTGGCCTCAAAATACGCCATTGGGCGCGACATCCACGTGGGCGATACCATTATCGGGATCAAGGGCCGGGTGGGGTTCGAGGCACCGGCTTCCCTGATCATTATAAAAGCGCACCACTTGCTGGAAAAGCACAACCTCGGCAAATGGCAACAATATCAAAAGGAACAGCTGGGCAATTTTTATGGGATGTTGCTACACGAAGGCAATTATCTGGATGCGGTAATGCGGAATATCGAGGCCTTTTTGACCGATACCCAAAAAAACGTCTCCGGAGACGTCTATGTATCGCTCCACCCTTACCGCTTCGAGCTCAACGGAATCGTCTCGGAGCACGACCTGATGAACGCCTCCTTCGGCAGTTACGGGGAAATGAACAAAGGCTGGACGGCCGATGACG
>DASSWC010000244.1:0-2398 GCA_035705395.1 Pricia sp.
CCCTATATGAAAGCCGCCCAAAAGCTATATCAAAAAGCCGGTTTCGAATACATTGACGCTCCCATGGGCGATACGGGCCACACTTCGTGTCAGGTTTGGATGCTTAAAAAAATAGAATAGCATCCCTCCAGCGGACCTACGGATGTTCTGAAGAACCCTGCACCTTACCGGATAAAACAATGCTACTAAAAGAAATTAAGAATATCTTTCACCGAGACCTCGATACCATCTATCCCAAGGAAGAAGTGGACAGTTTCTTCTATTTACTGATCGAACATTTCCTGGGACTTAAGCGTTTTGTATTGGCGATACAGCCCCATCTGGTCATTACCAAAGAGGAAGAGCAGCCCTTGTTCGAGGCCCTGACCGAATTGCGCCGTCACCGACCTATCCAATACATTATCGGTACGGCGCATTTTATGGGGTTGGATTTTAAAGTGGATGACAATGTGCTCATCCCGCGACCGGAAACGGAGGAACTCGTCCGCTGGATGCTGGCAGATCTTATGTGCATTGCGGGCAAGCCGAATACAAACAAGACCCGTGGGCCCGGCAAGAAAAGGACAGGCGCGTCCGCCAAGGATGGGGCATGCGAATCCAGCATCCCGGAGGGGAAGGTGTCCCGGAAGGGACCTGTAATTATGGATATTGGTACGGGAAGCGGCTGCATCGCCATCTCCCTCGCGAAAAACCTTCCGGAAGCCAAGGTACATGCCCTGGATGTATCGACCAAGGCCCTGGCGGTCGCCCAAGAAAATGCGGTATCCCATGACGTGGCCATCGAATTCATTACAGCGGATATCCTTGACATGAATATCCTTGATAGGGCTATACCGGAAGAGGTGGATATTTCGGAAGAGGATGTTTTGAAAGCGGAGATTTCCACTGGCCATACCTGGCGCACCTATTTCGATGCCGTGGCATCCAACCCCCCATACGTCCGACTACAGGAAAGGAAGGATATGCATAAAAACGTGACCGATCACGAACCGGAATTGGCCCTTTTCGTTTCCGATAAAGATCCTTTGGAATATTACGAGGCGATAGCCCGATTCGGCCAAAGGAATCTGAAGGAAAACGGAAAATTATATTTAGAAATTAACCAATATCTGGCGGAAGAAACCAAAGCCCTTCTCAAAGATCATAATTTTTCGGAAATTGAGCTCCGAAAGGATGGTTTCGGGAATTACAGGATGATAAAATGCAAAAAGGTAACGCAGGAATACATAAGCCCCGATTATCATACGTAATGGTCCCATCACCTGACGCCGACCACGGTGTGCGTGCGAACGAAATAAATTGTTTTTAATGACGGCCAAAGAAAAAATAGACGCCCTCCGGCAAGAGCTCCGGGAGCACAACCATAGGTATTACATCCTCGACAGTCCCAACATTTCGGACTACGATTTTGATATGAAACTAAAAGAATTGCAGGAGCTGGAAGAACGGCATCCCGAATTCCACGACCCGACCTCGCCGACCTTGCGGGTCGGGGGCATGGTGACCAAGAATTTCCGGACTATCGTACACAACCACCGTATGTATTCGCTGGACAATTCGTATTCCAAAAAGGATCTTGAGGATTGGGAAAAACGCATTCAGCGGGTGTTGGGGGATGCGGAGGTGGAATTTACCTGTGAACTGAAATACGACGGCGCTTCGATAAGCCTCACCTATGAAAAGGGGGAGTTGGTACAGGCCATTACCCGGGGCGATGGCTTTCAGGGGGATGACGTCACCACCAATGTCAAGACGATCCGCTCGGTGCCGCTTCGCCTGAGCGGTGATTATCCGCAAAAATTTGATATCCGGGGAGAAATCGTGCTGCCGTTCGCAGGTTTTGCCCGGATGAATGCCGAGCGGGTCGAAAACGGGGAGGAACCTTATATGAACCCTAGAAATACGGCCTCCGGCAGCCTAAAGTTACAGAACAGTGCGGTGGTAGCCCAACGGCCGTTGGATTGTCTATTGTACGGTATCATAGGGGATGGCACGGGTATATCCTCCCAATGGCAAATGCTGGAAAAGGCCAGGTCTTGGGGTTTTAAGGTACCCAAGGCCGCCAAATTGTGCCAAACCACCGCCGAAGTACTGGCCTTTGTCAACCATTGGGGCGCCCATCGCCACGACCTTCCTTACGAGACCGATGGCGTAGTGGTAAAGGTCAATAGTTTACAGCAGCAAGACGAGTTGGGCTTTACCTCAAAATCCCCCCGTTGGGCGATGGCCTATAAATTCAAGGCGGAACAGGTCTCGACCTTGTTGCGCAGAATCACCTATCAGGTCGGGCGTACCGGTGCGGTTACGCCCGTCGCCAATCTACAGCCGGTATTGCTGGCCGGCACCACCGTAAAGCGGGCTTCGTTGCACAATGCCGACCAGATCGCCAAGTTCGATA
>DASSWC010000245.1:0-5341 GCA_035705395.1 Pricia sp.
GACCCGCCGTCATGTTGGCATACAGACGGATCAGCAGTGCAAAGGGCTTGATAAAAAGGCCCAATATCTCTATGGGCACCAAGATAATGTAAATGACTAGTTTACCGTACCAGGGCATACCGCTGCCCAAAGGGTCGAAAATGTGTTTCCAATAGTCCTTTGTGCCCGTGAAATTCGTCAACAAAAACACCAGCAGCGCCAAAGCTGTGGTTACCGCGATATTTCCGGTGACGTTCACGCCGAGCGGCGTCAATCCGAACATGTTCAGGAACCAGATAAAGAAAAATACGGTCAATAGAAAGGGCATGTACCTTTTGTATTTTTTTTCGCCGATGTTCGCGATGGCGATATCGTCACGTATGTAAAGGACGACGGGTTCGAAAAAGCGGCCGATACCCTTGGGCACGCCGCGGTTCTTACCATAACTTCTCGCCAAACTGCCGAATAGCCAGATTAGGAGGAGGCCGGTGATGATCATCATGACCACACTTTTGGTGATGGAGAAATCCAGCGGCCGCTCATTGGTAGGATAGTCCCCATGAGCCTCGTCATACTTCAAGGTGCCGTTTGCATCGGTCTTGTAGATTTTACTGTGATACAGCTTGTAGTAGTTACCATCTACCTCGGCCAGTTCTTCACCGTGATGGAATTTTGAGGAAGAAAATACTTTTAGGCCATCGTCCCACAAAATGACCGGTAGTGGAAAGCCGTAATGGACCTCCTCCCCGTTTTCTTTAGTGTCTGAAAAAAAATTGAAATAGTGGGAGTCTTGCAGGTGATGTTCAATATAGGCATCGATATCTTCCTTTTCACTCTGGGGCTGGCCTTCCGGAGCGTGTCCATTTTCCTGCGCAAAGGCGATCCCGCCCATGAGAAAGGCCGCAAGAAGTAGGTTGGTCAAATAAAAAATGCGCATACGCTTTAAAAAATAACGGTCCCTAAAAATCGGTGCAAATGTACGGTATTCTTTTAATATGAAAAAAGCAAAGGCATTGTTTATTTTGTATGCTCTGGTGACCTACGAATACTACGTTTCATATTCTTCTTTTTCCCCGTTTCAGTAGTGAAGTTTTTGATTTTAGCTACGCTTATGCCGGGGAATTCACCCATAGGTCCTCACCCCATGTTCTGTAGCATTTTGGCCGTAAAAACCGTCTCGATGACAAGGCAGATGGCGTAGGGAACAAAGAAGGCCGCAAATTCGGAGCTTTCCATTCCCCCGTCGCTAGTGTAGGAAGGATAAAAAAGGATAAAAAATACGATAAATTTCAAAAAACTACCGCCCATAAAAATAAAGCCAATCTGGGTCTTTAACCTACTTCTAAAACTATGGATGCTTATATATATGATGGATGCCAACAAAAAATTAATGCCGTAAGACAGCGCTATCCTATCGCCATATTTTGGAAAGCCGATGTTTTGTAGGAAGGTGGTGTGAAGGTAAAAAGAAACGCCCAACAGCGGAATCAAGATCAGCAAGAATAATAGGGTAGGGTTTCGCACACTCAATATTTCACATTTTTGATCTGTCGCAAAACTACCCACAACGCAATTGCCACACCGATAAGTGTGGCAATTGCGGTATAGATTCCTTTTTCATTCTGGTATCTCGCGTCGAGCCAAAGGCCGCCTTGTGCCGCCAGATAGATGATCGCGCCCATTTCGAAGGCTATGCCCGAAAGGATGGCCACGTTTTTTATCGTACTCTTTTTTTCCTTATGAGGCTTTTGCGGGCTCATTTTTCATTGAACTGGTATTGGTAAGGGTCGATTTGTAATCGTTGTTCGAGGAAGAGGAAGAACCCATATCGGTGCCGTTGAGATTCCGGTTCAGGGAACCGCTTTTGCCCTTCATGGAGCAGGTGGCATTGAAGGTCGCTCCAGGCTCGACGGCCAGTTTGGCGACCTCGACGGTGCCCTCGATGACCGCGGAGGATTTCAGGGATAAAAGCTCGGAAACCAAAAGCTCGCCGTTAAAGCTGCCCTCGATATCGGCATTGACACATTCCACTTTTCCATGAATGTAGCCATCCTTTCCGATGACAACCTTGCCGGAGGTCTTTACATTCCCGTCCAGTTTTCCGTCGATGCGGAAATCCGCCTCGGAAACGATATCGCCTTTGATTTTTGTGTTCTTTTCAATTCGGTTGGGTTGTCCGCCTATTTCGTTCATGGTTCGTGGTTTTTTGTTGTCAGAAAACATTTGTAATGGTTTTGGGATTAGTGAATTGCTAATTGCGCTTTTGGGCAATAACAATAGTTTAGGTTAGTTCAACGAAAAACTTTGATGCTTTAGTATACCGAAACGGTTTAATTCAGGATTTGATTTTTATACTCCTGTAAGGCTTTATGTACTTGGATAATCTTATAATTGGACGATAAAATTACAAAATTCTCATAATCAATACGATAATCCTCGTTAAATTTTATCAATTCCGCAAAACCCAAGGCGTAATCTTTGGATGGAAAGCCGTGGACGACCACAAATTGGTCCTCCAACGTGTAAATATCCTTGGATACGATATTGGTATACCGCAAATCTTTGATGGCCGCCTCCAGATCGCGCTTCACCCGGAGCGCAATCTCGTTGTTGCTTCTCCTGAACGGAAAAACAACCTTCCAATTGCCCGTACCCTTAGACCCGGTTTCAGAAGAGAAATTTTTGACCGCAAGTTTGGGCAGCTGCTCTGCCACCATGCGTTCCGCTTTTTTACCTTCGGGGGTGTTGGGATAGGTCAGAGCCACATAGTTAAGCTGCTCCTTGAAGGGCTCGAAACCGTTCAGCCTTCCGATGGCGTTGGCCTTCAACATCTCGAATTTGGGCACGATCGGGTCGCCGGTAAATTGGTCGATATTCTCCTCGGCGCCGGTAATTGTCTTGAGAAATTCCTGTTGTTGGTACAACTTGTACAAGGCTGCATAGCGCGCCTCGGGACTGTCGGCATCTTCTTCTAGCACCGCACGCGGGTTCATCAGGATTTCCGCATACCGCGAATCGGGATGGTTCTTCAATATGTTCGCTTTCATTTGCGCCATAAGCGGACTCCCGGTCGACTCGTAAATCTTGTAAAGGTTGTACTTGGAAGGAAGGATCAACCGCTCTTCCGGATCGGAAGCGAGCACGTCTTCGAGTTTTTCGGCCGCCAACATATTTTCCTCGAATTTCTCCTTGTAAATAAGTCCCAGTTGATAGTTGGCAAAGTTGCGTTCGGTCTTAAGGCAGTCGACAAAGGATTTTTCCTTGGGGATGCGATTCATGTAGTAATCCACCGTCAAAGTATCATCCTGGGTTGGTTCACTGCTTAAGCTGTCGTTGGTGGCCACCTGTGCCCCGGTAGTTTCCAAGGGCAAGGTCCGGCCTTTTTTGCTCCAGCGCCAATCGTCTTCCAACGGTCTTTTTCCCCATTTTTGTACGAACTCGTTCTTGCCGTAACCCAGGCTGGTCAGGTTGTAGAAATAGAACTTGCCCTTGTTCTCTTTACCGCCCTTGCTTTCGGCGAATTGGGCGAATCCGGCGGTCATTCGGTCTTCCTCTTTTTTCGCGGTGGCCTCTTTGGCGGCCTTCAGTTCGGTTACGTACTCCTCAAAATAGGCAATCTGGTCGTCTACTGGTAAATTGTAGAGTGTAATTACACTATCGGCATGCTGAACGATATCCTCGTATTTGATTACATCCTCCAGATTGTCCAGTTTCTTTTTGGTGGCGCGAAATTTCATCGTGTTTTCCTGTAAATTCGTCAGGACGCTATCGTAGTAGGCGCCAGCCAATTGGTACGCGTTCCTGTCAAAATTATAAACCGCCAAGTTTTCGTAGTTCAGGGCGTTCAATTTGGGTTCGTTCTCTGTAGCCCGCAACGATTTGTTGAAATAGACGAGGGCGAGGCTATCGTTTTCCTGTTGCAGATGGAACTCGGCGACCTGGCGATAGATCTTGTCCAAAAACGGGCGGTTTTCGCGGTTTTCTTCGAGGTCGGTGAGAAATTCCAGCATCTCGAGCTCGTTTTCGGGGGTAATTTCCGTGTTTTTTATCTTTTGGAGTTCGGCATTGATCATATAGACCCGTGGCGATTGGCGGTTCAGCGCGATGACCTTGTCGTAGGCGTAGTTGGCACTGTCTTTATGGCCGAGGTGGTTGTATAATTGGCCGATGATGTAATGGTACCGTCCCTTCTCGGGATCCTTCTTGGTATGGTACGATGCCAACTTGAGCTGCTGTACGGCCTTACTGAGGGAATCCTCATTGATATAGGCCTGCGCCAGCATCGCCCGCGCATCGGCGTATTCCTGGTCTTCGAGATCCTCGAACTTGAACACGCGCTTGAGGTTTTTGATGGCTAGCTCTTCGTTTTCCAGACGGATGTTGACCTTCTCCCTCCAAATATGGGCCGCGCCGATTTTGTCGCTGTAATTGTATTTATTGATGATATAATTGAAAGCCTCCAAAGCTGGAATGTACCGCTGATCGAAATAGCGCGCCTTGCCCAACAACAGGAAGGCTTCATCGATTTGGGGGTTGCGCTCCTCATCCTTGATGTCCATGCTATGCTTCTGGATGACCTTGGTCGCCTTCTCCTCGGCGATGATAAAGTTTGGATTGTTGTCCTCGGAATCGAGCTTGATCTCGTCGGTCACCTCGAGCCGCTCTACGGGGAGTATTTCCCAGTAATCGTCCTTGTAATTCGCGTTAAGCTCCGCCCGCCCCTCCTCAAAAGCGATATTACCGTTGTACAGGGTGTTGTACTTGGTATTCAGCGCATGCCAGTTGCGGTTAATGACCGTATCTTTTTTTGTGGAGCAGGCGTTGATAGTGATGCCCCCCAGCACGGCAAAAATGATGTATGTAGATCGTAGTTTCAAGAATGCAAAGGTACCTATGTATTCTTAACTGAAAATTAGCGGGATTATTATGCAGTTGGTCGAGAAATTTCGGCGCCCTAGGGTTTATGACGGCGAAGGGCCATCATCCGAATCCGTAAGGGATGCTACCGGCATCTCGGTTCCACTAAAAAATCCCTCCAATTCCTGCAGGGTTTTGGGGGAGGTTTGGATGTCTTTTACAATTTCTCCCTTGTTCAAGACGACGATACGCTCGCAGACCTCGGTGACGTGAATCAAATCATGGCTGCTAATCAGGGCGGTGACCTCACGCTCGGCAGTCATCTCCCGGATAATGGATTTCAACCGAATCTGGGTCGTAGGATCGAGATTGGCAAAAGGCTCGTCCAAAATCACCACTTCGGGATTCCCGATGAAGGAGGCTACAATGCCCGCTTTCTTCTGGTTGCCCTTGGAAAGGTCGCGCAGGTACTTTTTCTGTCCCAAGATCTCGCCGTGGAAAAAAT
>DASSWC010000246.1:0-5951 GCA_035705395.1 Pricia sp.
TAATATCAATTCCGTTGCGAGGGTAACAGCGAATACCCCGATCCAATTCCCCGACCTGCCGTTCTACATAACGCCAGGCGACCGTGCAACGTACGAACCCTATATTGGGGAATATTTCGACACCAACATATTTCTTCCCTACCTTGAGGATGGAGGCCGCGATACCTTTGTTACTAACGACACATGGTTGACACAAGGCGTTACTTTGACCCCGGCCACGGGCCTGAAAATCAGAAGTGATTTTTCGTACAATACCTACCATAGAAATTATAAGGAAGTTGCCAGTAAAATAGAAGTAGTGGATACCGATTTGACAGCAGACCCCATCATTAACAATGGGCTGAGCGGTAATGACTATATCGAGGTAGTAAACGATAGAAACGAATATTATGTCTTCAACGCCTTTGCGGAATACGAGTTCAACGCGGATCGTGAGTCCAAAGACCATTTTTTCAAGGTCTTGATAGGGTTTAACCAAGAGTGGGGCCATAGAAGACGTTTTAGGGCACGGGCACAGTCATTGATTACGCCTCTTGTCACAAATATCAATGCCACCACCGGTACCCAGACAACGGGCGGAAGCGAAAGCGATGTTTCCCTGCGTGGCGGTTTTTATCGGTTGAACTATATTTTTAGGGACCGTTATCTTTTGGAGGCGAATGGCCGTTACGATGGCACTTCCCGCTTCCCTACGGACGACAGGTTCGGCTTTTTCCCCTCTTTTTCAGCAGGGTGGATCATTTCTGAAGAATCGTTTATGGAAAGCACCTCAAGCTGGTTAGATCAGTTGAAGGTTCGGGGTTCTTATGGTACCCTGGGCAACCAGTCTGTGGAGGACAATAACGGGAACGATATATTCTACCCCTATATTTCCAACTTGAATTCAGGCACCTCACCCTACATATTGTCATCGGGCAGAACACCATACGTAGGTCCGGGAGGACTGGTTAGTGACGCGTTGACTTGGGAGACCGTGGAGTCGAAGAACATCGGTCTCGATTTCACGATGTTCAAAAACAAACTCGATGTTTCCGCGGATTACTACACCCGCGATACCAAAGACATGTTGATGTCAGTAGGGCAACCTTCACTATTGGGGACCGATGCACCTTCAACCAATGCTGCTGACCTGCGGACCACGGGCTGGGAGCTTTCCTTGACCTGGCGCGACACCTTCGGCGATAAGGGCAGATGGGGATTAAACCTGGCCCTGGCCGATAGCCAATCGGAAATTACCAAGTTTATCAACCCGAACGGCGCATTGCCTACCAATGACATCTACTACGAAGGGCAACAGATTGGGGAGATTTGGGGATACGAGACCGTCGGGATCTTTCAATCGGACGAGGAAGTGGCCAATGCACCGTCCCAAACGGATATAGGCAGTAACTGGATGGCCGGTGATATCCAATACGCAGATTTGGATGGCAATGGCAAAATAGACCGGGGTAGCAGTACTTTATCAGATCCCGGAGATTATACCATCATTGGGAACACCACGCCACGGTACACTTTTGGGCTCAACCCCGATATTAAATACGATAACTGGTCTTTAAATCTCTTCTTTCAAGGATTGTTCCGAGATTATTTACCGGGCAATGGCAACTGGAATGCCTTCTATCCGGGGAATACCGGACAGGTCGAAGAGTATTATCTGACCGAAACATGGAGTCCCGACAATCGGGATGCCTATTTTGCCGCGCCACATATCGGCACCGATGATAAAAAGAACATTTTGCCGCAGTCGCGTTATGTACAGAATGCCGCTTATGTACGTCTAAAAAACATAACCTTAAGCTATGATCTGCCGGACAATGTGCTCGAGAACCTGGGCATGAATAAGGTACAGCTGTACCTTTCTGGCCAAAACCTTTGGGAATATTCCGAAATACACGAACCTTTGGATCCCGAATCCGTTTTCACCCTGACGCAAGAATACTATTTACAGCGCATCTATACCTTTGGCATCAATGCTAGTTTCTAAACAAAAAATAACTGTTATGAGTTCAAATAGAATTAAACCAATACTATGGGTCGCAGCCCTTTTGATACTATGTGGCTGCAACGACGACTTTTTGGAACGGGCCCCGTTGGACAATGTGAGCGACGAAACCTTTTGGAACACGGAAAGTGACCTAATGGTATACAACAATAACTTTTATAACATGGTCAAGGAAGATGCTAGTGTACCCATTTTGATGGGCCATGAAGAGGGCTTTGACAGTAACAATACGAGCATCTGGTTTCTGGATGAGTTTTCGGACAATATGACCGCATCGAACAATAGGCATAATCTCTATCGGGACGTTCGCTCGGGCATCCATGTAGTCTCCGATGAATCAAGACAATACGGATATCGCGGGTGGAATTTTGTACGCTCGTTGAATATAGGGCTTCAAAATTATGACCTTGCCAACGTTTCAGAGGAAATCAAGAATAAATATCGTGCCGAGGCCCGTTTTTTTAGGGGCTGGTTCTATGCCGAGAAGGTATCGAAGTTCGGCGATATTACGTGGTTGGACGAGGAACTTACTACGGCGTCCGAAGAATTGTTCGGCCCAAGAACCCCGAGAAACGAGGTAATGGCCAATGTGCTGGCCGATCTTGACTTTGCCGTTGAACATCTCCCGGAAAGCTGGGGCGATGGCGGCAATCATGGGCGAATGAACCATTGGATAGCCCTTTTGATAAAATCGAGGGTGTGTCTTTTTGAAGGTACCTGGCGCAAATATCACGGCTTGGAAAATCCTGATATGTGGCTTAACGAAGCTGCGAGCGCGGCCAAGGAGTTGATCGATAACGGTCCTTTTTCCCTGTATTCCACCGGAGATCCCGAACACGATTATAATGCCTTTCATCGCGTATTGGATTTGGACGGCAACCCCGAAGTCATGCATTGGAGAAAATATGATCCAGCACAGTACACCAATCACGTCATGTCGTATTGGAGGGGCTACAATGGAGGGGCTACCAAAAGCGCCGTGGAGGACTACCTATGTACGGATGGTTTACCCATCAGCCTTTCACCCCTCTATGAAGGCGATGCCACAATCGAAGACGTTTTTGAGAACCGGGATCCCCGCCTACGACAAACCATTTTGCATCCCGATGACAGGGACTTTTACAATTTCGGAAATAGTGACCTGTTCACCTATCCCCGGGTTACGGGCATGGAAGGCGGCTCAATAAGCCTGACGGGCTACCACATCATAAAGGTGTACGATGTCGAGGCGGCCTACCGGTCTTATAATACTTCTTGGACCCCTGCCATAACGCTTCGATTCGCCGAAGCCCTTCTGAACTATGCGGAAGCCAAGGCCGAACTGGGTACCATTACCCAAGAGGATATTGATCTGACCATTAATAAATTACGGGACAGGGTGGCCATGCCTCACCTTGATATGACCGCTATACCCGAAGATCCCAGACATGCTGACGAGGGCATTTCCCCCCTGCTTGTCGAGATACGTAGGGAGCGACGCGTCGAACTTTTTATGGAAGGGTTCCGCTATAATGACCTAAGGCGTTGGAAACAAGGGAACAAGTTGGACGATAAGAGTTTGGGGCTTTTTTGGGACGATGCGGCCAATGCAAGGTATGAGGGCAATACGGTAATAACGGCCGTAGACCCCGAATCGGGCAAAACCTATATCGATGCGTACGGGGGTTCGGCCTGGGCCAATCCACAATTTGATGAAAGCAAACATTACCTGTGGCCATTACCTCTTGAGGAACTTTCGCAGAATCCAGATCTTGGGCAAAATCCCGGATGGTAGTCAAATTGTATGAACTTCGTATCAAGTTAATGTATTTGAAAAAAGCCATCCCAACCGATGGCTTTTTTTGATTTGAATAATTTATAATCCTATAAACCCAATCAGCACATGCAGATGTTACCGAAAACAAACAAACTATGTTGGCTATCGATTATGACCTTGCTATTTGGAATTGTCCATACGGCATCGGCACAGGAAACACACAGCGAAGCCTTGCCCAAACTTGAAAACCCGATAAGTGTACCATACCTTCAAAACAAGCTGAAAAAAACGGGACCAAAACTCGTGTTGAACGCCAAGATCGAGAAAGACCTCAAGAAGAAACTAAAGACGGATCCGGTAGTCCAAAATTTGTATAAGGCCATCCAACTAAATGCCGATTCCATTTTGAAGGAGCCCTTGCTAGAAAGGGTCGTAGTGGGGCGGCGGCTGTTGTCCACATCCCGCGAAATGCTGTATCGCATGAATATCCTCGGCATGGTCTACCGCATGGAAAAAGACCCCGTGATATTGGCCAGGATCGACGATGAGCTCAAGGCCGTCTGCCGCTTTTCCGATTGGAATCCCTCCCATTATTTGGATGTCGCCGAAATGGCGATGGCCGTGGCGATCGGCATCGATTGGACCGTAGGCGACTTACCCGGCGAAACGGTAGAAATGGCGAAAACCGCATTGATAGAAAAGGGCATCAAGCCCAGCTACAACGAAGAAGGGAACACATGGTGGGTGGGCGGCGATAACAACTGGAACCAGGTCTGCCATGGCGGCATGATAGCCGCTTCCATAGCGACCGCGGATAAAAATCCCGAGTTGGCGGCCAAGACCATCGGAAGGGCATTGGACAGTATTCCCCAAGCCCTGGCAGTTTACGGCCCCGACGGCGTTTATCCCGAGGGATCGACCTATTGGTCCTACGGTACCTCATTCACGGTCATGACCATCGCCATGCTGGAAAGTGCTTTCGGTACCGATTTTGGGATATCCGATTTCCCCGCCTTTGTCGAGAGTGCGGATTTCAGGTTGTTAAGCGTGGCGCCCTCGGGCTGGTTCTACAACTTCGCCGATTGCGGGGACCAGCGTAGCGAGAATGGCGACGTTACGCTGGCCTGGTTCGCAAAAAAAACGGGGAATAAGGCATTTTTCGAAAAAAATCGCTTTATGGCGCCCCCGGCATCCATGGGCAAGCTGGCGCGGAACGATGGGGCCGGTCTGGTGTGGATCTCGCAGTTTGAAGAAAAGAAAGCTGCTAAAGTTCCCTTAGTTTGGAAGGGGGATGGCGATAATCCAATCGTAATATTCGATTCGGAAGACGATGATCCGTTACATTACTATTTGGGAGCCAAAGGAGGCCGCGGTACGGTTAATCATGGCAACATGGACGCCGGATCATTTGTATTTGAACTCAATGGGGTACGCTGGGTGATCGATCCGGGAAATCAATCCTACCATGCGTTGGAAAAAACAGGTTTTAACCTCTGGGGGAGTTGTCAGGAATGCGAACGTTGGACCCTTTTGACCAAAAACAATTTCGGCCATAGCACTTTGACCGTTGACGACCAATTGCACAACGTTGATGGAAAAGCGATTATCACGGACTTTAAAAAGGGCGACCGACCGGAGGCGACCATCGATATGGACGCCACCTTCGAAGGTCAGCTCGAAAGTGCACACCGCAGGTTTCTTAAGGACAGTCCAACTTCCCTAACCATTGAAGACCGGATAACCGTTAACGATAGTACACAAATGGTGACCTGGCAGCTAATGACGGTCGCCGATGTTGAAATTGTCAAAGGCGGCGCCATCCTACGTCAAGATGGGGAGCGTTTGAATCTTGAAAATTTATCCCATCCCGATATTTCGATGTCCGTTATTTCTTTGGATCCCCCACCTTTGGCACTGGACAGACGGATAGAAAATCTAAAAAGGCTCGAACTCCGTATTCCCGCGTATGTGTTCGAGAACAACAAGACTACGCTAAAAGTGCGTCTTTCCGGTCAATAAATTGCTATTTCCGGGCATAAAAAAAGTCCCCCGCATTGCTGCAAGGGACTCTTCGAGGTAAGGCGGCGACCTACTCTCCCGCCCTTTCGGGCAGTACCATCGGCGCTGGCGGGCTTAACTGCCCTGTTCGGGATGGGAAGGGGTGGGCCCCGCCGCAATGGCCACCTGGATCTT
>DASSWC010000247.1:0-10842 GCA_035705395.1 Pricia sp.
ATAAAGGATTGGTAACGGTACCCATAGAGCAGTCCGACACGTTAGCCCCTTGCTTGTTCATCACCATTTTACGAGGCATCAGGGTTTCGGAAACTTTCGCATAGGGGAATAGCGTTTGTACCTGTCGAAAATTTCGAATTCGGGGCCTACCACTCGCGGATCTTGCGTGCTTCTTAGAGTTTTCACCAGTTCTTCCTTCAGCCGGTTTTCGACCTCCGAAAAATTCGGATTCCCTGCTAAATTGTTGAGGCATGAAGGGTCTTTTTGAACATCGAATAACTCGAATTCCGGCCGTTTAGCTAGGGCGAGGTCATAAAAAGGCTTGGTATTTTTATCCTCGGCATTCTCGAGAAGATACCTCTTCGTGGGACTTTCATCGATATCCGTAAAGGCGCCCATCGGATAATACCTGCCATCCGACCCGACCCCGTTCACGGGTAACAGTTCTGTAGTGTCTTTTGGACTGTACATTTGGGGCGCACCTGCAGGCCATCGCTCCGGGCGCATGTTCCAGATGTAGAGATAATCGGTACTGCGTATGGCACGTTGTGGATAGCCCCGATTTTTATATCTGGACGACGAGTGGCGTTCCCGTCCGGATATGGCAAATGTTTCAGTGGCCCTGACCAATCCTTCCTGTTTTGAGGCTAGGATGTCCAAAAGGCTTTTTCCCGAAATAGGCATCATTTCGTCAGGGCTTTTCCCCGTAACTTCCAAAAGGGTTGGGGCCAGATCCACAAAGGAAATCGGGTCCGCGACGACCCTTCCTCCGGGGAATCCTTCGGGATATCGAATGGCCATTGGGACGTGTACCCCATATTCATAAGTATTTGCCTTGGCCCGGGGGAAGGGTTTGCCGTTGTCGGAGGTTACGATAACGATGGTATTGTCGAGTTCGCCTATTTGTTCCAGATACTTCAACATCTGGCCTAAATGGCGGTCGAACCATTCTATCTCTACCGCATAGTCCAGTAGGTCACCGCGTATTTCCTCGTTGTCCGGAAGAAATCCGGGCACCCCTACATCTTCAAGATGTTTCCCCATTCTTTTCCAGGAACCTTTTTCGTAGCCCCTGTGGGGCTCGCGTGCCCCAAACCAAAAGAAAAAAGGTTTATTCCCCCTGACGTTTTCGATAAAATATTTGAAATTCCCGGAATAATCAGTTTTCGACATCTGATTTGTATAGCCCTTGAGTTTGGCCATTTCGTCTTTGTCGTAATTCATGTCGGAATGTTCGACGCCTGCGGCATTCGTGGACCGCCAAAGGGAATCCTTTTCGCTTCTGGCGTATTGAAAGGGGTCCACGCCCTTTCCGGTGCGCCCCGTAGCATAACCCCCGTTTTTTAGCACATCGATAAAAGGCACATACTTTTTGAGCCAGGCGGAGGCATGCTGGCCGGCCTGCTCGTTCTGCCACGGATACCGGCCGGTAACGATGGCACTTCTCGAAGGCGCACAGCCGGGGGATCCCGCGATGCAATTGGCAAAGTAAACTCCTTCCCTAGCCACCCGATCAAAGGCCGGGGTATTGACAAATCTACTGCCTGCAAAACTTGTATGTGCAAAAGACTGATCGTCACTGATAGCAAAAAGGATATTGGGCGGTCGGGGTTCTGGTTGTGCCGTACCGCTGCTGACGAAACTCGAGAGGAGCAGAGGCAAAACCAAAAAGCGGAAAAGGCTCATAGTGTTCGATACGTTTTGCCCAAACCAAACTGAACAAGGATTGTTAAATGCCACATCGTTAACAAAGTTCAATTCAGGGATGTTTGTTTTTCTAATTATGTACTTTAAAGCGATCTGCGACAGCCAACATGATGCCTAATCGCCATTAGCCGTGGCCATCCCGACCATACTATCCGCCGTACCGTAATAGAGGAGCCATTTACCCTCAAAGAAGACCAATCCTTCCACAAAGGTGGTACCGTCCTTATATTGTCCTGATTTTTCAAATGGGAGCTCCGGCTTTAAAAAAGGCTTTTCGCTACGGTCAAGTAATTTCCACGGTTCTTCGGCGGAAAACAGGGCCTGCCCGCTGGTATATACACGGTTGCCCAAAGTTTTAACGCCGATATTGGATGAGTTGCCGGCATTGTAAAGCACGACGATGCCATCGTCCGTTAGCACTGGGGGCGGTCCGGCCTCTACCAGCCAGGAATCGAAATAACCGGGTCGCGGGTTTAGCACGGGGGCGAGGTTGCCCGCATAATCCTCCACGGGTTCCCAATCGATTAAATCAGTAGAGGTTGCGAGCCAAATATGGGGCACCCCGTAGTACATATAATATTTGCCGTCAATCTTTGCAGCGACCAGCTTGCCGTCCCTTAATTCTGTAACTATAGCTCCCGACTTGGTTTCCCTATGGTTGTATTTTCCTCCTTTATATTCCTCGAAAATCGGTCCGTGTTTGGTCCATTTTCTAAGATCGGGAGAGGTCGCCAGCGCCAGTCTGGGAACATCGCCGTTCCACTGTGTGTAGGTAAGGACATATTTTCCTTCCACACTTTGAACGATCCGCGGATCTTCGGTACCGCCTATCCATTCGTACTTTTTTTGATCATCGTTGTCTGGATAGAAAATAGGCACATCTTCGGTACGATAATGTATGCCGTCTTCTGAAACGGCCAATCCGATTCGGGAGGTATGGCCTCCTATCGAATCGGTGTGCCGGTCCTGTTCGGCCCTGTACAACACGTGGATCTTCCCGTCCTTGACGATAGCGGCAGGGTTGAAGGTGGCCTTGGATTGCCAAGCCACCTCGGTACCGCTCATGGGATCCTTAAAAAGAGTGCTGGTATCGCTTTGAATGATGGGCTTGGCATTTTTGGGACGCTTGAAGGGGCCCAGCATCCACGGTTTTTCGACACCGCCGACGGCCGATATTTCCGTCTTAAAGGTATCGGTACGGGTAACACCACAGGCGATAAACAGCGATAGAAAGAATATCGCTGCCGTATTTTTTTTAAATCTCATCATGGTTTTGACGGTTTTTGGATTTCATCGGTATGGCTTTCGGGGACTTTCCGATGGACTCAATATCCCGGTTCTACCCTTCTTTCGCAAATCAGCCATTCTTTTACTTGCGCGCCCTTGGTATCGATAACCATCTCATGTTAGGCGAACAAATCATGTATGGCTTTGCCGTGTCCGTCCGGGGTCGTATAGAAAGGCCTTCCTTCGATCGTATATTCCGTTTCAGGGGGAATTCCCAAGGCATGATATATCGATTGGTGCACCTGATCGATTACAACAGGATTCTCTACGGAAGAACAGGGCCTTTCATCGGCGGTTTTCCCATAGACGAGTCCTTTTTTGATGCCTCCGCCCCAAAGTAGGATAGAACCTCCGTCGGTAAAATGTCTGTGCATGCCATAGAATTTTTCATCCTCAATAATGTCGGGCTGGTCGACCTGATCCTGTACTTGTTCCCCGGGACGGCCCTCCATGATGGCATCTCGGCTAAACTCGCTGGCCAAAATGACCAGTGTTCTCTCCAAATGGCCGCTTTCATCGAGGTCTTTGATCAATTGCGCTACCGGCCTGTCGACAAGCTCCTTCATCCTCGCCGTACGGGTATGGCCGTTCTCATGGGTGTCCCAACCAAGAAAAGGCTCATATTCGGTGGAGACACTTATAAACCGGCCTCCGTTCATGGCCAGTCTCTTTGCCAATAGGCACCCCAGACCAAAACGCCCGGTATTGTAGGTCCCATATACTTCCGAGGGCTCCTGGGAAAGGTCAAAAACTTTTGATTCCGGGGAATTCAACAAGCGATAGGATTGTTCCATGGAGCGCATCAAGGATTCGCGTTGATAATCGCTGCCGTTTTCCATTATTTTGTTTTTATCGGCCAGTTCCTTGTACAATTTGTACCTGGCCTCAAATCTCTTCAGGGACATCCCTTGTGGTGGTCGGACGCTATCCAATCCACTCGATGGATCCGGGATAAGGAAGGGACCATATTCAGCCCCTAGAAAACCTGCCGTATGGAAAGCTTTCAACTCTTCGCCCTCTCCTACGGTAAAACGTTGTCCCATTGCAACAAAAGGGGGTATTACGGGATTTGCAGGCCCCAGTTCCTTGGCAATCCAGGCCCCGAAATGAGGCGCCTGTACGGACTGTGGTGGTTCGTAACAGGTATGCCAATGGTATTGGTGCCTTGTGTGCAGGATATGGCCCAGGTCGGCCGCTTTATAGGAACGGATGATGGCACCCTGGTCCATTACACCTCCAATGGATTGCAATCCTTCTGAAAAATCGAGTCCGTCGACGGCGGTCGGTACTTTGGGAAAAGTGCTTAATACACTCTTGCTCTCGACCCCTTTATTAAAAGGGACATAGGCCTTGGGGTCAAAGGTTTCGGTATGGGCCATTCCTCCCGCCATCCACAGCAGAATCACGGTATCGGCCGTTGACGGTATTTTGGTCACCGATTTTGAGCACGAGCCCAAAAAGCTGGTCATAGGAAGGCTTGTAGCCGAGGCGGCAAGGCTTGCAGCACCCATCTTTTTGATAAAATCCCTTCGTGCGTTTATCGTTTGTTTTTCAGGTTCCATCATCCTCTAATATATAAATTGAAATTCGGGCAATAGTAATATGGCCCATAAAAAATCCTGTAAAGCCTCCTTCCTTACCTTTTTGGTGCCCACCGTATTGAGGGCAATACTCTTTTCTTGCGTTGTCGGTTTCCTTCCGAATGATTCTTGATAAAGGGTTTCCACAATTTCGGCACCGTTGGAATAGCGTTCAAGCCATCGGTCTGCGCCTTCTGCAAGTACATTGTTAAAATACTCGCCATTGGTTAGCTCCAATGCCTGTAACAAAGTAGCCTGTTCGTCTCTGGTAGTCGCCACATTTTCCCGGGTGGGACGGCCCAGGGCCTTCATAAATTCATTTTGACGCACCAGGCTGGCCCGGGCGAAACCCGGTTTATCCCCATCAAAGGAAAAATGGACCAATTGATCCCATTGGCTTGAGCCGTAATCCCTTACATTTATCCACTGGTTGTCATTGAAAGCAAGGCCTGTCCAGCCTTTTTGCGGTTCGGTGTCAGTGCTTTTCCAAGTTTTATCGGCCTGTTTGAGCTCGCTCGTACCGTCGGTATAGCCAATTTTTAAAGCGAACAAAATACCTGCGGGGTTTGCGATGCTGCCTTCGTTGTTCCCTTCGATAGCAATTAGGTTGTTCCCTTGGGCAAGAATATCCGTAATATCCAGCTCTTCCACTTTCTTCCAGTCGTCGCCACTGGATATTTTTTTCCCGTTTAAGTATAATATGTAGGAATGGTCTACGGAAATCAGGGCCTTCGCCGTTCGGATTTCCTTTTGGGGAATGACGAATTCGTACCGAAAATAACGTTTGCCCGGGTTGGGAAGCACATCACGGTCGAATTTTACCTCTCGATGCCAAATGCGGTTTGAGGACAACGGGTTCCCGGAAGGGTCGTAGGCCGCGGCATAGTACATGGGGGCCACTATCTGGCTCACCGCATCCGAAAACTGTTCGGCACTCATACGCCGTACCAAAGGTCCGGTAAATACGTATTCCTTGGATTTTATTTCTTCGGGTCCGTCGTATTTCACCGTCGGCAATTGATAGGCTTTCGAGGTCATTATCGTACGCATCAAGTGTTTTAAATCGTGGCCGCTATCTATAAAGTCCGCGGCCAACCAATCCAATAATCCGGCGTTCCACGGCGTATTGTCCATTTCGTCCACCGGTTCTACAATACCCCGGCCGAGCAACTGTTGCCAAAAGCGATTGGCAAGGGTCCGGTACAGTCGCCCGTTTTCGGGTTTTACTATTATTTCGGAAAGTTTTGACAGCCGTTCCTTGACCGACTCCGCCTCCACATCGCCCAGTTCGGGATATAGGAAATTTACGGTTGCCATCTTACCAAGGGGCTTGTCGCATCGGTTCAGTTCCATGACCGAGTCGGCAAAGATCGAAGCAAAGCCATAGGTCTGCTCCAACGTGAGGTTGCTTACGAAGCTGTTATGGCACGAGGCGCATTTTACGTTTACCCCCAAAAGGGACTGCCCAATGTTCTGGGCAGCCTGCATTTCGGTACGCTGACTTGCATTGACGACCCCACGCCACTTGATACCTTTAATAAACCCTTCGGAGGCGGCCGATGGGTTTATCAATTCCTTGACCATCACATCGTATGGCTTGTTCCCTTCAAGCGAAGTGTACAGCCAATCGGTAATCTGCTTTCTTCCCCCTGTAATGAAACCCGTGCCCGAATAATCGTTACGTAAAAGATCGTTCCAGAAACTCAGCCAGTTTTGGGTATAGTTATCGGTATCGTTTAACAAGGTATCGATCAGTCTTCCCCTTTTTCCGGGTTCCCGGTCCTTTAGAAAATGCTCTATTTCCTGGGGTTTGGGAAGTAAGCCTATAATGTCGAGATAGGCACGTCTGATAAAAGTTCTGTCATCTACGACCTTTGGCCATTCGATACCGTTGTCCTCAAAATAGGCACCTATAAATTTATCGACGGGATGTTTTTGATTCCTCACATCGGGTAAAACCGGCTTTGAAAGTGCGAGCGGCGCTTCAGGAAAAATTTTCAGCGCTTTATCCGACCAGTATGCGCCTTTTTTAATCCACATTTTTATTAAGGAAATCTCCTGCTTTTCTAATACCTTTCCTTTTTTGGGCATTACGTCGTCGTCGTCGGGGGACAGCGAAATTCTTCTAAAAAGTTCACTTTCCCCCGGTTTGCCGGCAACGATGATCGTACCCGATTCCCCACCTTTAAAAACGCCCTCCTTATTTTCCAGTACCAGGTCGCCTTTTTTCTTGTTCTCGCTATGGCATTGATAGCAATCGTGGGCGAAGATGGCCCTTACCGCGAGATTTAGCTCATCTTGTTGGGCCTCCGAGAGTGAATCCGATCTATTTAATTCGGCCAACAAGGCTCCGGTATTGCCAGCGTCGTAGGAGTCATTACTACCGGGCAAAACACTGGTCAAAAAATCTTCGCCATGGGTAAGTTTTGAACCTAGATGTCCGGCAATGGTCACACAAATTACAGTTAGCACAAGACCTGACCGATAGGGGAAAAAATTGGCTAGCCTTCCCGTCGATTTTAGTCGCAACAACACTGCCGTGATACCCGCCAAGACAGCGGTGGCGATACCCATGTTTTCATGAAAATCTACAAGTTCCCCCGCATAGTCGTCATGGGTACGCAGTAGCCAACCAAAAACAGCCCCGATAAGTGCGGAGATGGCGCCAAGATATACCATCCAATGGATGCCTTCACGTAGTCCCGAACGTTTTTTGCCTATGGTAAGCAGTTCAAAAAAGAGGGCCACCACCAACAGACCGATTGGAAAATGTACGATCAAAGGGTGCAAGCGACCTAAAAATTTGAATATCCAATTATATTCTTCCATATCTCATCTATACATTCATCGGCTGACATTTAAAACATTTTGATTTTCAATTGTTTGCAATTTAGCTCTTTGACATCTTTGTACGCATCATGAATATAGCAGTCCAAGTTAGTGAAATTCGTTCCGACATTCGGATTGTTATTTCCTGCCTGTTTCAATTATACCTCACCTTCCGCAATATCCGCAACGCTTCCTTCAGCGACCTATGGATTTTCTCGTCATATGCTTTCAAATAGGGCCGCGCGGCATCCATCTGTACCTTGGCCTCGTCGAATCCGTTCAAGTAGCAGATGAGGTAGGTATTGGGCAGGTGTTCCAGATCCCGCACTTCCGATGGGGTCAAGGCTATTTTCCTTTCCAATTTTTGGAGGATGGCATTGTTCGTGTTGTAAATGTGGTGTAGGCTGTGGGCGTCGTATCGCGGCGGTTCGAAAAGCAATTTGGACTGAATCTGATAGGTGCCGTTATCTTCAAAAGTGATAACCACCTCTTCCAGGGGATGGTAGGAGGTTTTAGCACCGAGCCCCAAGGGCACATACTCCTTCGTGGTAAACGAATTCTCATCGTAGCTTATCGTAATTTCGTCCAACGTGGAGTAGAAGAGTTTTACCTGCTCATTGATCAGTTCGATATCGACCCTTGAATAGTAGGTTTTATCCTTTACCGTTTTTCGGTTTCCCGCCCAGCAGACCACAAACTGCTCTTTGAACACTTTGTAATCGCTCTCCAGATCGGGATGGCGGTGGTTGATAAAATCGATGACCCCGTCTAGCGTAAGTTCGATGTTGTTCCTGGCATGCTGCTCAATGGTGGCCACCGTTCCCGAATTGATATCCTTGAGTTCGATATCGAAAGCCTTGGGCATGCTGATACTGCCTTCGCGGAAAAAGACCATGCCGCCGTAATATTTCCAAATATTTTTGCGTAACGCACAGACCTTTCCATTGGAGGTAATGGTGACCAGCCCGACCACTTTTCCCTCAGGTAAGTGGGGAAAGGGGATGTTCTCGTAAGAAATCAGCGGCGGATTATCCAAATAGGCGTTGACCAGGTTTTGGATTTTGCTATCGTCGAAAAAGTCGACCCCCGTGATTTTACTATCTTCATCCTCTACGCCGATTACGATAAACGAGCGGTTCTTGGGATTGCTGTTCGCCAAGGCGCAGACATGTTTTAAAAATTTGGCTTTCCCTTCCCGTTGTCCGATATCAACAAAGCGCTTTTTATCGTAAAAGCTGTTCTCGTCGTTATGGGCGAGCAGGTTTTTTACAAGAAGGCGTTTGTTGATCATTGTGCCGGGGACGGATTAGGGGACTACGACTATTGGATAGAAGATTTGAAGGATATCATTGTTGCTCGAATCAATTGTTTTTGTTCCATACGCTTGCCGAGGCCTGCGCCGTGGGCATAATGACCAAATCGGCAATATTGACGTGTGGCGGACGGGTAACTACAAAATATAGGGTTTCAGCGATATCTTCGGCCACCAAGGGCTTGAATCCGTCGTAAACGGCATCCGCCATTTCGTCATCTCCCTTGAACCGTACGTTGCTGAATTCGGTCTCGACCGCCCCGGGATTGACCGCACCCACCTTGATACCGTGCGGGTTCAAATCCATCCGCATACCCGAGGTCAGGGCATCGACCGCGTGCTTGCTGGCGCAGTATACGTTTCCCTTGGGATAGACTTCTTTCCCCGCTGTAGATCCGATGTTGATGATATGGCCGGATTTCCTTTCGACCATCCCGGGGATAATGGCCTTCGAAACGTAAAGTAAGCCCTTGATATTTATATCGATCATGGCATCCCAATCGCCGGTGCTTCCCGCATCGATTGTGTCGAGGCCATGGGCATTGCCGGCATTGTTGATCAGGATGTCGATATCCGCAAATTCCGAAGGAAGCGAACCCATAGCATCGAATACGGCTTCCTTATCCCTGACGTCAAAATTCAGGACATGAACGCTGGTCTGTTTGCCAAGTTCCGCTTTAAGACCGTCAAGCCGGTCTTGGCGCCTTCCGCAAAGCACCAAATGGATGCCCTCGACCCCAAATAGGATGGCGGTCGCCTTTCCGATACCGCTGGTCGCCCCTGTTATGAGGGCCACCCGTTTTTTTGACCTGTCTTTATTTATTTGTTCCATAGTTACGTTGCGTATTCCGGTTTTAAAGTATGGCCTTTCCTCCGAAAACTCAAGCTTATAGCGAAAAAATTACATGAAAGTAAAGAAACGACATCGCCTAGCGCAATCAAACGACCTTTTCCCATTAGCGTTTCCTGTTTTTTTGACGTTTTACTTTTTTGCCCGTTGCATACCATAATACATCTCCGGGGGGACTCAAAGTTAATTATTTTGAGGCTAACGCCAGCGTACGGCCCGCGATTAAAAAGTTGCCTTACAAATCCCTTAAACTCTTCCTAAAAATAGGCGCTTCCCCGTTTTTTTAACCAATCATTAACAGCGGGGCAAACAATAAATTTTCAATTTGCATGCTTGTTGAATGGGAAAGACCTATCCCGACCAAAAATGTAGAAACTCCTATGGAAGAAAATACGGCCGTCGACATTAGTGCGGTGAACGAAAAAATAGAGCGGGAAAGCGCTTTTATCGATTTGTTGATTACGGAAATGAACAAGGTGATCGTGGGCCAAAGGCATATGATCGAACGCCTGCTGATCGGCCTTCTGGGGCAGGGCCATATTCTCTTGGAAGGGGTGCCCGGACTCGCAAAGACCTTGGCCATCAACACCTTGGCCAGGGCCGTAAAAGGAGAATTCAGTCGTATTCAGTTTACCCCGGATCTGCTGCCCGCCGATGTGGTCGGTACGTTGATCTACAACATGAAACTCAACGACTTTTCGATAAAAAAGGGACCCATTTTTGCCAATTTCGTGCTTGCCGATGAAATCAACAGGGCCCCTGCCAAAGTGCAATCCGCCCTGCTCGAGGCCATGCAGGAAAGGCAGGTGACCATCGGCGACGAAACCTTTATGCTAGATAGGCCCTTTTTGGTCATGGCCACCCAGAACCCGGTCGAGCAGGAAGGCACCTACCCCCTGCCGGAAGCACAGGTCGACCGTTTTATGCTCAAGACCGTCATCGACTATCCGAAGATGAACGAAGAACAGCTTATCATGCGCCAGAATCTCGCGGGCGCCTATGATGACGTAAAGGCGGTCGTTACCCTGGATCGGATTCTGAGCGCCCAAAAAGCGGTTCGGGATGTATATATGGACGAAAAGATCGAGAAGTACATCCTCGATCTGGTCTTCGCCACCCGATATCCCGAAAAATACAATCTTGAAGACCTGAAACCGTTAATAAGCTTCGGGGCATCGCCCAGGGGAAGTATCAACCTCGGCAGCGCCGCCAAATGTTTCGCCTTTATCAAGCGAAGGGGCTACGTGGTGCCCGAAGACGTGCGTGCCGTGGTGCAC
>DASSWC010000248.1:0-19039 GCA_035705395.1 Pricia sp.
CATTGAATTTACTCCAATTGGTAAACTCGTCACCTTCGCCCTCTTCAAATCCACCATTGAGCAAAATCTCCGTCGGCTGCGGCCCAGAAAGACCCGTGGCCACCAATGTAACGTTATCCACAAAGTATACGGCATCGGCTATTACGCCAAGGTCTAATACTGCACTTGCCGGGGTAGTATTAGCTTCAAATACCCATTCAATTTGTTGCCATTCGCTAGTTATCTCGTAATCGCCACTATAAAGCGGGTCTGGAGTGGTTGAAAATCTAATGTTTCCACCATCTCCAGGGGTACCCGGTTGTGCTTTTATCCACAGGGATAAGGTATATTCCACCCCGACTTGGGTAGGAGCGGCATCACTGGCCAATTGAGTTCTCCAGGCATCTCCGCCGGCTCCCACCGCGCGCAGAGATCTACCATAAAAGGCTTCCCCGGCCTCTGTGGTGGCAGTCATTAGATCACCGCCATTAAATTTTGACCAATTGGTAAAATCATCTCCATCACCTAGTTCAAAACCTCCGTTCATAAGTAAATTCGCACCAACATAAAAGTTCCCAGGTGACGTTGCCTCGCCACCAGAGGTAACTACTTTTATAGGGGCAGGTAAATTTTCCTCAAGACCTGAGGGAATGGATATTATCACCTCGGTTGCTGTTGACGAAACAACGGTGGCTTCTGCCTCCCCGACGAAAACGGATTGGACATTATCCAAAGATGTTCCTTGAATTATTACTTCTTCCCCTTCCTGGGCGGCACTGGTCGATAGTCCTGTAATAATTGGGAAAGGTCTTGCAACTACAGCTATATCCGTGGTAACAATATATCCTTCCGGCATTACCAAAGTAACTTTTTTTCCACCAATGGAAGTAGAAGAAGGCAACGTAAAGGTTATGATATCACCATCTAGTTGGAAAGGAATCTGATTGTTTTCTAGAAATACAAACAAAACTGCACTAAAATTATTCCCTTCAAGAGTCACTTCATCACCAGGAAAAACCTCCTCTGACGGAATACCAGTGATAAGTACCTCAGGAGTAGAAACATCGTCTTGATCACAACTTGTTGCGAAAAAAATTGCAAAAACTGCAAAAAAAACACCTAAAGATTGTATCGTTTTTATCATATTCCTAATTTTTAATTTATGTATATCCAGACAATGGTTTTAACTCGATTCACTAACCACTAAACTATATGAAGCTGTTGATTATAAACAAATTCCCTTCAGGTCGCAATCGATTGCATGAGTTAGAGCCAATGAAATATAGTTTTATCTAATATCCCGGGTTTTGATATGTGGCCTTTTCAGCATCGGATACCGCCAAATCATCAATTTGGTTCTGGGGTATGGGTCTTAAATAATGATACGGCTCAATGGTTCTTGTTGTTGTCGTTGGAGTATGGTCTGTAGCTTCGTTTCCTCCAATCTCATAAGAACTTGCATATTCTGTCCATTTTTGGGTACGGACCAAATCATACCACCTCTTACCCTCACCAAAGTACTCTCGAGATCGCTCGGCCAAAATATAATCTATATCAATGACAGCAGGGGTAGCGGCCATCATGGCAGCACTATTGTCTTCAATACGTTCTTCTTGCTCGCCATTGTCAAAACGCCACATACCAGCACGCGCACGAATTACATTTATCAATTCACGCGCAGTGAAACTTCCAGAAGCCCCTTTTACGGCTGCTTCAGCAGCCACAAAGTAGAATTCTGAAAATTTAGCAATAGGAAAAGGACGGGTTATGGCGCCATTAGGTGATCCCAGGCCACCTGCATTGTCAGTGCGATATGTTCCCAGCTTCCATAAACCCGGATAAAATCTACGGTTTATTTCATCTAAATTTATCACATAATCAGATCTTCCATCTATTTCTCCACCTCCAATATTACCGCCGTTCACACTATAATCGACGTTGGGGTTATGATCATCCAAGAATGAGACGACTGCATCGCCGGGTGCTATTTCTAGACCATTGGCGGCTGTTAAAGTCGGTGTCGGATCTCCAGCTTTATCCCAGTTTCCCCTATAACTGGTTACAAAGGTACCGTCATAACGAGAATCCAAATCTTTTTCTGCAAAAGTTTCCGTGAATACGTTTATAGTGGGTGCCATTCTCGTCCATGGTCTTCCGTAACTTTGGGCTGCCTCACGTTGTACCGCTGCAACACCATCAACACTAATAGTGGTATAATTGGGTGTTACCATCCAAACTGCAGTATTTGCAGGATTATCTGTTCCGCTAAATCCTAAATCCGCCCCATTGTAAATTTGGCTTTCTTCAGTGCGATCTGCGTACAGCATCATTTCGTCGTGACGGTCGTTGGAGGCAAGATGCACATCATAAAAATAGTCTAGCAACCGATAGGGACCGGGATTATTTATGCCTTCTATGGCTAAATTATAAGCCTGTTGAAAATAGTATGAAGGGTTATTGCCATCCGGATCGGTTCTAGAGGCCTCTGGATAGGTAGGAATACCATTAGGGTTCTCTAACCACCATCCATAGGTCAAATAGGCTTTTGCCAAAAACAATCGGGCCACATTCTTGGTTACCGCCCCCGTTAATCGAGGATTATCGGGCAAATCGTTGACAGCAGCAACCAAATCAGGAATAATAGCCCTGGTATACACCTCGGGCACCGTATTACGCACGGAGGTTCTTGCTGCAGAACTATTAAATGCCAATTCCCCAGAACCCAAATCCAAGGGTACACCACCATAGGTTTGAACCAATAAAAAATAGTTGAAAGCACGGAAAAATCGGGCCTCACCAATTAAAGATTTGTCAAGTCCAACGGCTTCCGCATTTTCAATAATTCCACTGGCCGTATTGATGGCAGGAAAGGCGTTGCCCCAAACAACACCCACTGAAAAGCCACTAGCGGGATTTAAATTGCCCTCCCCGGCAAGGTCCAAATCAAAAAAGTTGTTGTCGGCACTCTGGGCTGCAGCATATTCGTCTGTTCCAGTTTCCCCCAGGTTTAAAAAATATGCGAACCCATAGATGTTTCTTAAATTTTGGTACAAATAGGTCAATCCACCCTGAACACCAAGTTCAGTGGTGAAGAACTCTGGGGTAAAAACACCTCGTGGTTCTTCTTCTAGAATATCTTTAGTACAAGAGCCTACCAGCAAAATAATCGATAAAATCGCTATTGATATACTTTTTCTTTTCATCTTTCCCATAATTTTTTAGAATGATACATTTAATCCTAGCATAAAATTTCTTGTTGTCGGAACATTGGCCCCGACTGTTGGTATTCCCGTAGAGATATTACCTGTATTGACGGCGACGTTTTGGCGCGTTCCATCAGCATTAACCCCTGAGTTGGTTTCTGGGTCTAAACCGGATTCGTCATGAAAGGGAGAAAATAAAACAAAAGGGTTTTGAACGGTGGCGTAGAGACGAAGGTTTTTAAATCCGGAATCCCTGATTGTTTTTTGGTCAAAGCTATACCCCAAGGTTAGGGCACGGACCTTTAAATAGGATCCGTCAAAATAACCTAACGTACTTCCGTATTTCGGATTATCACCACTTTGTATGCCTCCCGGTGCAGGATATTTGGCATCGGTGTTGGTAGGAGTATAATAATCTACATCTACATTGTTTCTTCTTCCAGTAAGTAAGTTGAGATAACCGCTTGAAGAATATAAGGTGCTTACAAGGATACCCCCGCTTTGGAAAGCACCTACCATAGTCAAATCAAAATTTTTGTAGGCCAAACGCGTGTTAAAACCACCTAAAAAATCAGGTGTGGGATCCTGTACAATTCTATCATCAGGACCTATTGCCCTAGTCGGAGAGCCATCTGCATTGAAATCACCGGTATATCGTACTTTAATCATACCTGCATTGCCTCCTGGCTCGAATTGATCTAAGAATTCAAAACCTGGATCAGATTCATTCCAAAGCCCAGTTCGTTCGTAGTCGAAGATTACATTGATTGGCGAGCCAACAAACCAAAGATTCCCCTCATCCCTTTCCTGACCTGAGGCCAATGAGGTAATTTCATTTTTATTGGTATACACGTTAATTCCGACGTCCCAGGAAAACCCATCTGGATTATCAAAAATGGTACCGTTCAGAGCTACCTCAATACCTTTGTTCTCCGTTGCACCTATGTTGCTGGTTACACTACCTACACCCGATGTATCTGGAAGCCCAAGACCAAGTAAGATATCATTGGTTTTGGTCATGTAGTATTCTACACTACCCGAGAAACGATTGTTGAACAAACCGAAATCAAGGCCATAGTTGTAGGTCTCTGAAAACTCCCATCCTAAGTCCGGATTAGGCAATTGATCTACAAAATAACCGGTGGCGAAAGTACTGCCAAAATTATAATTAACCTGATCTAGCCTGCCTTGAACCGAATAAGGCGCAATGGCCTGGTTTGAGGTTTCACCATAGCCTGCACGTAGTTTGAACAGGTTTACCCAATCTACATTTTCCATAAAGGGCTCATTGGCAATATTCCACCCCACAGAAACAGCAGGATATGTAACCCATTTACGACCGGGAGCCAATCTTGATGAACCGTCGGAACGCACAGTTGCAGTGAGTAAATAGCGGTTGTCATACTGATATAAAACCCTAGCCATGTATGATAATAATCCGGTTGCAGAATAGTCGGTTCCGTATCTTGTGATATCTTCGGAGAGTGCTGCATCGAGATTATACCATAAAGAAGTTTCGTCGGGAATATTTTGAACGGCTAGCCCTATATTATCAAATTCGGTTTTTTGTGAGGAGAACAATCCAACAAAATTGACCTGATGTTTGCCAAATGTCTTATCATAAATTAATTGGTTTTCAATGACATAATCTTTAAGAACCGAAGCATCATAACTTGCAGAAGAGGGATTAATGGGATTGAAATTAAAAACACCTTGACCCGTGAAGTTGCCATCTCTAGCCGTACGATAGCTTAAACCAAGGTTAAGACGGAATTTCAATCCGTCGACCCAAGGTATTTTCAGTTCACCATAGATATTATTATATGTGCCAAAATCAAGTTGCTCGTTTGCTCTGCCCCTTCCAATTCGGTTGACTTCATTGCTGGTGGGAATCCATTGATCATCAGCTTGTGTTTGAAGACGCACCGACTCCATAAAAGACCCATCGGGATTAAAGGGACTTAGCAGGGGAGATGCTGCAAGTGTCCCATAAATACCAATAATACTGCTGGTGTTATTAAAATTGGTTACAGAATTTAAGCCAAAACGCAACAATGATCCCACGTTCTGATCGATCTGCGCCCGCAAAGAATATCTGTCGAAGGAATCCCCGGGAACTACGGAGGTTTCTTTAAAATAGCCCAAACCTAGGTTATAGGAACCGTTGTCAGTACCTCCCTGAACACTAACATCATGCGCAGTTAGCAAACCGGTACCATATAGCAAGTCTTGCCAGTCGGTATCATTACCCAAGAATTCATCACCCGCCAAACCATAAATAGGAGTTCCACCATTGTTGGCTGCAACATCTGCACGCAATTGTATGAGCTGGGCAGCATTCATCATCGGGAATTTCGCAAATACCTCTTTTGTTGCGTAATATGTATTGTAAGAGATTGTTGCGTTTTGTCCCTTGGTACCAGATTTTGTTGTGATTAAAATAACGCCATTTGCACCCCTTGACCCATATATGGCCGTAGCGGATGCGTCTTTTAATATATCGAGACTTTCAATATCATTCGGATTGATATCACTGAGCCCACCGGAAAAAGGAATACCGTTGAGAACGACCAAAGGATTATTGTCAGCGGAAAGCGAACGTGTACCACGTATGCGTATTTGTGGTGAAGCCCCAGGTCTTGTACTGGTCGTAGAAATGTTAACACCTGCTACCCTACCTTGAAGTGCTTGTTGGAAATTACCTGCTTGTACTTCATTTAAATCGTCACCTTTAATGGAAACTACGGAACCTGTTACAGATTCTTTTCTTTGGGTACCATAACCGATGACGACCACTTCCTCCAATTGTTGTGTATCCTCAACCATTGTCACATTAACAAGCTGTCGTCCATTTACGCTAATTTCTTGGGTTTCATAACCAATGTACCGGAATTCAATGATGGCGTTGGAAGGGGCGCTAATGGTATAATTTCCATCAAAATCCGTTGTAGTACCATTTGTGGTGTTCTGGACAATTACAGTTGCTCCCGGGATCGGCACCCCTTGAGCGTCTTGCACAACACCGGAAATGGTGATATTGTCTTGGGCCTGAACGGACATACCGATCATTAGAAAAAGACAAAAAAGAAAACGAATCTTAAGACCATCCGATTTTATACGTCCCGCTAATAAGAATTTCGCCATGTTATTAAGTTTAGAATTTGTTGAGATAATTAGTCTGATTATGGTAAAAAATAATATACAATTTTTTTGATGTGTTAAATATAAATAAAATATCTCTTAACGCAATCGGTTGCGTTAACTTTTTTTTAAATTTTTGTTTTTTTAATTGGTTATCAGTTTGAAAAACAAGTTTTAAACCGAAAAGGTTAAAGAAGGCAAAGGATTGTTCATCGATTGTATTATGAAACCTTTTAACCGTTAAAGAAGCAAGTAGGGTGGATGTGGAAATTTCAACAGGTGCTACCCGTTTGTAGAAAGGGAGAGAAATGGGTTGTTTGAGCGGCATCCGGGGCCCACATTTGTTTTTCCGCCCAGGCCAGGTCATCAACATGCAATGCCAGACCATTATCTACGGCTTTACCAGCAAGGTCGCCTAAACTGTATCCAATTTTTTCCTAAACGGATAACTTATGTGCTTCCAAACTCATTTTTCTGCGTATTAGTTGGCTTGGTTTTGTTTATCAAATCTTTCTTTTAATGCTAAAATGCTGTCGTAAGCGGCTTTTGGTTTCAGGTCTCTATCAAAAAGTAATGGATAGTTGGTTCTTCCTCTAATAGGGAAACCGTTTAACCAGGATTGACCGTCGCTTACACCCCAAAATGTAACCCTGCTAATTTTGTCCCTATGCTTTAAAAAGAGTTCAAAAATGTCTTTATAGCGGTTGGCCAGTTTGACTTGAATAGAATCCGGTAATCCATTTTTAAAAGGGTTCATACCTTCCTTATTTTCAAAATTCTGGCTAATTTCAGCACCTTCCAAATCCCAAGGATTAGGCAAAACACTAACGTCCAATTCCGTAATGGCCACCTTTACACCAATTTCGGAGAAGTCTAAAATACTTTGTTCAATTTCTTCTAGAGAAGGAGAATTTAAATGCCAATGGCCCTGCATGCCTATACCGTCAACTTTTATCCCTTGGTCCAATATCCTTTTCACCATCGTTATGGCACCTTGTCTTTTGTCAGTGTTGGTCAGGTTATAGTCGTTATAATATAAGTCCACATCTGGATCAACTTCAGCGGTCCATTTAAAGGCCGAAGCCAAATAATCTTCGCCCATTTTTTTTAAGAAAATAGAATTTCGTAACGTACCGTCTTCATTTAAGGCTTCATTTACAACATCCCAGGAACCAAGTTTTCCTTTAAAATGTTGGGCAAGGTCTTTCACATGTTTTTCCGTTGCCGTAGCAAATTCCAAACTGTCCTCAATGGTACTGAACCAAGGCGATAACTGATTATGCCAGATAATCGTGTGGCCATGGATAAACATGTCATATTTTTCACCTAATGCCACAAATTTATCTGCCATTTCAAAATTGAACGAATCTCTTTGAGGGTGAATGTTGATCGATTTCATACTATTTTCAGCAGTAATACTGTTAAATTCCTTTCTTACCAGGGCTGCCATGATGGAATCGGTTTCTTCAATTTGAAATCTGTTGAGTGCGGTTCCTATATAGAATTGATCTTTGAATGATTCTTTTAAAGACGTTTTGGTATCCGATGTGACCTTCATTTTCTTTTCGGAGCAACTCAGCAGCAAACACGAAATTATGGCTATGCATAAAAATTTGCCTGAATACTTCGATGTGGGATAGCATTGATTTTTTACTGTTTTCATTGGTTTTGAGTATGAAAAGGATTGAATTTTTTATGGATACTTAATTTTTAGGCTGTTTTAGTCCCATCTAGGCCTAATTCCCGGGGCGTAAGGAAATGTAAGTGATTGGAAATACTTCAAGGTTTGTGTAGGTTTTTGAACACCTTCCGGTAATGGTCTGTTTGAAAAAGTCTGGAAATACAGAAGACAGGCATCACGCCACCATCTGGCTTCTTTCAGTTGAATTTCCAATAGCATGGCCACTTCTTTGTATTGACCGTCAGTAAGATATGGTTTCGCCTTTTCCCAGGTACGGATCATATCCTTAACTTGATCGACACCTTCCTGATATTTCAAGGCCATTCCGTTCCACAAAGATTCTCCGTTTTTCAACGTGTAATCCCAAGGAAGGTGATGGAACCACAGTAGATATTGTTCTGGAATTTTATCCGTATCGTTATAGATTTCTGCCAATTCATCGGCATATTGTTCCGTTGCGTTACTTCCTGTAGGCGTACGATCAAATCCAATGCCCAGCGAATCCGCTTGGTGATAGTATACCGGATTCCATTCCGGCCTTCCCAAGTTGTCCACCCATGGTCCGGGGCCATAGTGGTGACCGGTATCAAATATATGGTGCAGCCCTAGTGGATTCATATAGTTTACCACGGCTTCCCTTGAGGTGAGCATCATTTTTTTTATCGGTTGGATAAAATCCTCGTTATTACTATATGTCGCTCTTATCCATTCTTCCGCAATAACTTCTGAACTCAAATACGGGTCCCATGCCAAACGACCGAAACCGTACCAATTGGCCTGCGCAAATGGGTGTCCGGTCCAATTGAGGTCGTTACCAATATTAGAAACTCCCGCCATTCCCGTTAATTCATTGCCGTACAGACTCCCGTCGATTACTTCTGCTACTGTAGAGCCTTTACCCTGCCGGTACGTATCCGAATCCAGTACTTCTTCAAAAAGTTTAGGTAAGAAGACCAAGTGGGTACTAAACCCTAAATACTCTTGGGTAATCTGAAATTCCATGACCAAGGGCGTTTTCTCTAATGCCCCGAACATAGGATGAAAGGGCTCGCGCGGTTGAAAATCAATTGGGCCATTTTTGACCTGGACCAAAACATTGTCCATAAACTTACCGTCATAGGGCAAAAATTCATTATAGGCTTGTTTTGCCCTGTCCGTGTCATCGTGTTCCGAATAAACAAAAGCCCGCCAGATGACATTTCCGCCGAAGGGTTTTAATGCCTCCGCCATCATATTTGCCCCATCTACATGGTTGCGTCCATAGTTTTGAGGTCCAGGTTGCCCTTCGGAATTTGCCTTAACTAGAAATCCGCCAAAATCCGGAATCCTTTCATAGATTTCATTCGCCTTATTCTTCCACCATTTTCGTACTTCTGGATCCAAAGGGTCAGCGGTTTTCAAATTACCGATTTCGATGGGGGCCGAGAAGCGTGCGGTCAGATATACTTTTATACCATAGTTCCTGAAAACATTTGCCAAGGCCTCCACTTTTTTCAGATACATCGGGGTAAGTACCAAGGCGTTTGCATTTACATTGGTCAAGGCGGTAGCGTTAATTCCTACGGAGGCGTTCGCCCTGGCATAGTCAATATATCTTTCATCGATATATTCCGGTAGTTTTTGCCAATTCCACAGGGAGAAACCTGCATAGCCCCGCTCGACGGTTCTATCCAAATTGTCCCAATGATTGAGCATCCTAATATCTATTTTAGGGCTATCCGCCAATGAAATATGCTTTATATCCTGATGGGTTTGCATCAAATGTAGAAAACGGAATACCCCGTATAGAATACCTATTTCTTTTTTAGCACTTATTAGCGTCTTTGACTTACCCTTCACGTTTACGGATTTGATCAAAAAGCCTTCATCCATAACTTTCTCAAAATCCTCATTGATTTGCCCTTTCAATGCTTCCGGGAGATTTCGGTACAATGCAATTACTAAAGTGTTTTCTGAATCTATATCCTCTGTAAAAACCGATTGCTTTCCCAAAATTTGAGGTAGGGCAGAGGTAAGTTCATTTTTAGCATTTACTAGAATAGGGTGACCATCGGCTAAATAAATGGATGCTGTTATTTGGCTATACTCCGCGATCAAAGTCGCATCTTCAATCGGGTTATATTTTAACCAAAGCTTATAGTCTTCCAATGACTGAGCCTTGAGGTGTATACAGGGTAGGCATACTAGAATTAGAACCAATTTTAAAAGTCTCATTCCGTTTCGTTTTATTTATTTGATAGGGCTACCCATTTAAGTCGCAAGAATTCTCACGTGCCAAAATATCAACGACCCATGCCGGACGCACCGCGCTATGATCTTGACCAGCATCGACGCACCGTGGTTCCTTCCGGTATGCCTGAAAAGGAACCCATTGATATAATTTTGGACATATTCTTTATTGAATCAGGAATGAACGTCCCTGGAACTCCAGGGGTACCGTTCACTGCGGGGGGACTTCATATTTTTGGGTTGCAAAACGTACACAATATGAGACATTTAGCTCAGGCGGAAAGATACGAAATTTCAACGCTCCCGAAAATCGGGTTCCTCAAGAGCGGATATCGCCGAATTATAGGACCCGAACTGGCGCAGCGCAAGGCGGAACGAAGGGACAGAGAGAAGAACAAGCACACGGCCTTCACGCCCGAGATCAGGGACCTGGTGGACCCCCATCTATTTGGGGTCTTTACGAACAATGATTGTGATATCATCTTTTAACGGAATCGATTGCGTAAACAATGGAATTGTTTATATTAGCAATTGCGGCTTTTTCATTATTTGGATTTTATGATATTGCCTGGAAAGAGATTATAAAAAGTCTTATATTCAAACTTATTAAGCGGTATGGAAAAAAGCAAAAAAATTACCATATACGATCTAGCGAAAGAATTACAATATTCACCATCTACAATTTCCAGGGCATTAAAGGATCATGAAAGCATAAGTAAAAAAACTATTAATCTCGTCAAAAAGGCGGCAAAAAAAAGAGGCTATAGACCCAATAACCTCGCCGCCGGCCTACGGAACAATAAAACCAATACCATTGGAATCCTGATTTCACGAATTAATAGGCCTTTTATAGCCTCCTTGATTAGCGGTATAGAGGAGAAAGCTAGAAAAGAGGGGTATAACGTAATAATCAGCCAATCCAATGACATCTATGAAAACGAAGTAAACAATGCCATATTGCTTTATGATAGATCGGTGAGCGGCCTGATTGTGTCTCTTGCCATGGAAACAACCGACATGTCCCATTTTCAACAATTCATTGATCATGGGATTCCCGTAGTTTTTGTTGACAGGGTTCCCGCAAAAATTAATTCCTACAAAGTAGTAATCGACAATTATCGAGCTGGTTACTTAGCCACCAAACATCTTATTGAGCAGGGTTGCAAGAAAATAGCACACTATGGAGGTGCACCACATAGAAATATCTATGAAGATCGTAGAAATGGATATTTGGATGCCTTAAAGGAATTTGGTTTGCCCGTTGATGAGGAGTTGGTTATTTACTTTAATACTTTAAGTTTTGAAGAAGGAGAGCAAGCCACCAACAGATTGCTGGATATGGCAGAACCGCCAGACGGAATTTTCTCGGCCAATGACACGGCCGCAGTCAGCGCCATTATTTCCGCAAAAAAGCGTGGTATCAAAATACCGGAACAATTGGCTATTATTGGCTTCAATGATGACCCAATAGCATCGATTGTCGACCCTCCCCTTTCGACAGTATCGCATCCTGCAACAAAAATGGGACAAATAGCAGCAAAGATAATACTTGATCATTCGGTTAAGGACCATGATGTTAATGTTTCTGAAATTACGGTTCTCCATACCGAGGTGATCGTGAGGAAATCTTCGTTGCGAAAAAAATAGCCCCTTACTATCTTTTGAAGATGATTCGTTAGACCGTTTTGACGAAACGGATAGCCATCCATCAGTTTATGTAGAAAAAACATAACTTTAACCAAACATTAACTTGTCATCCGAGATAAATGAAGCTCGTTAAAATTGGCTCTATTTGTTCTGGACCTAAAAATTAGCTTTATTCGATTATGGCTTCCTCCAACACCTCTTTTATAACCGGCGTTCTGATGCAAAAAGTAAAGGATTCCGATCAAAAGGCGTTTCGCGAACTTTATAACATTTTGTGGAAACCTTTATACGTCCGGGTCTTTACCATACTTCGAAATAGGCAAGTATGCGAGGATATCCTACAGGAGGTATGGATAGACCTGTGGCAACGGAGAAAGGATATTGAAAATGAAAATATAGAGGCCTATCTTTTTAGGGCGGTCCGTTTTAAAGCATACAACCATTACAGAAATGCGACAACAAGAAGGACCATCCTGCAAAACCTCTTGGCAACCCGCGAAAGCATCCACAAAAATGATGTAGAGGAATCGGTGAACTTAAAAGAGACCGAGAGGGCCGTTATGAGCCTCATCGACACGTTACCTCCCAAATGCAAACGAGTTTTCGAACTAAGCCGGTTGGAAGGTCTCAAAAACAGGGAAATATCGCAAAAATTGAACATCTCCAAAAGTACGGTGGAGAACCATATCTCCAATGCGCTCAAAGTGCTGAAAGCGCATATAGCTTCCTTGGTCCTGACAGCAGGGTGGTTTTTGTTGTATCTGTAGACCGGGCTTTACACTTTTCCAAAAAATTCCAAAAAAGTTCCTTTTCGTTTAGGTGCACCCTCACCTTGACGGTATAATACCATAACCAGCATACGTATGACAGCGAAAGAAGTGGACAAACTCATCCAAAAGTATATTGACGGCAGGGCGACCCCTGAAGAAATAGCCTCCTTGGAAAAACTGGAGAAAGGTGCCGAACCGGAAATCCTAAAAAATCTTTTTAAAAACAGGGACGAGGAAAAAAAGGTCCGAGACGCGATTTTCGACAGTATAAACATAAGGATCAAGGGTACGCCAAAGCCCGTTTGGTGGAAATACGCCTCGGCCGCTGCGATCTTGATCGGATGTTTGGCCAGCGGATATTTCTTCCGGCAGCATCACGAACCGAAAGATCCGGTACAACTACCCTCGGATGCGATTACCCTGCAGCTCGGGGATGGCAGCATAGAGGTATTGAGCGAGGACGAAACTACAAAAGTTGTCGATAGATCGGGAAAGATGGTAGGGGTTCAAAAAGGGGCGCAAATTACCTACGGGCACACCAACGATGTTAAGGAACTGGTATACAACACCCTTACGATACCCTACGGAAAAAGATTCGAACTTAGACTTTCCGACGGCACACAGGTACACTTGAATTCCGGGACGTCGATAAGGTATCCGGTAACATTTTTGAAGGGACGGCAGCGTAGGGTCTTCCTCAACGGGGAGGCATTCTTCGGGGTTACCAAGGATTCCCTACACCCCTTTGTCGTAAGGGCCGACGGGATTGACGTACGCGTGCTCGGAACCCGGTTCAACGTATCCTCCTACCCGGAGGACAACCGAACGGATGTGGTACTCGTGGAAGGCTCGGTCGGCATGAACGCGCCAACGGAACCCTTTGACGGGAAAAGCGGTACTATTTTGGAGCCCGGGTTCAAGGGAACCTTTGACAAGCAAAACGGAAAAATTTCAAAGGAACCTGTTGTAACGCATATCTATACCTCGTGGATGGACGGCGAACTGGTATTCCGCAACCTTACATTCGAGAATATCCTTAGAAAACTGGAGCGCCATTACAATGTATCCATTTCCAACAACAATGCCGGTCTGGCCAAGGAAATCTTTAATGCCAGCTTTGGAAATGTAACGTTGAAAAAGGTGCTGGAGGATTTAAAGCTGACCTATGGAATCGACTATTCCATCGATCAAAACAAAGTAATCATTAACTAAAATCAATTCCGCAATGATATCGGGGAAAGTAAGCTAGACCAAGGTCAAAAAAAATCGGAAAGTGCCGTCACACTTTCCGAGCTCAAAATGCAATCGAGAATCTCAACTACAATCTAACACCATAAAAGTATGAAAAAACTTCTTACACTAACGGCAAGCGTCCATCGCCTGTTCGATTTCGATCTAAAGATGAAATTTACCGTCCTATTCGTGGTTACCGGTTTATTTTCTTGCTACGCAAGCAGCACCGACTCCCAAGGGAAAAAGGCAACCATCGATCTGGACAACGTAACGATAGAGCGTTTTATCGAAGAAATGGAGAATACTACCGATTTTAGGTTCGTTTACAAGGTAAAAGATGTCGACCTAGAACGAAGGATATCCATTAGCGCAAAGAACGAATCCATCGAACAGATCTTGGAAAAGGTTTTCGGGGACCGGAATATCAGCTTTACCGTACTGAAAAATCAAATATACCTAAAAAGGAAAAATCCCGAAGAAAACGGTTCGCCCATCAAGACAGGGGCCGCAATTCAGTTCAGCGTCTCCGGTTCCGTAATGGACAGCAGTGGTGTTCCCCTGCCCGGGGCTAGTATCGTGGAAAAGGGCACTATCAACGGGGCGACCACCGATTTCGACGGTAACTACACCATTTCATTGGCCGATGAGAATGCCGTTCTCACGGTTTCCTACATCGGTTTCAAGACACAGGAGGTCGATGTTTCCGGCCGGTCCGAAATCGACATAACCCTGCAGGAAGATGCCGCGGGCCTCGACGAAGTAGTCGTCGTGGGGTACGGCAGCCAGAAAAAAAGCGTGGTCACGGGATCCATTTCCAGTGTCAAATCCGAGGATCTCGAAAACCAGCAGGTGACCCGGGTAGAGGATGCCCTGAAAGGCAGGACCTCGGGCGTGACCGTGGCCAGCAATTCCGGTGCGCCGGGGGCGGCCTCCACGGTGAGGATCAGGGGCACCACATCCCTGAACGAGGGCGCGAGCGACCCACTTTATGTAGTGGACGGCGTGGTGGTGGGCACTGGCGGTATAGACTACCTGAATTCCAGCGACATCGCATCCATAGAAGTACTTAAGGATGCCGCCTCCGCGGCTATATACGGAGCGCGGTCATCGGCGGGGGTTATCCTGGTCACCACAAAGCAGGGAAAATCGGGCAGCCTAAAGGTTTCCTATAACGGATATTATGGATTGCAGGCACCTTCCCGTCGACTGGATTTGTTGAACGCTGCCCAGTACGCACGGATCAGAAACGAACAGGCCCTGAACTCGGGGGAGGATGCCGTTTTTGAAAATCCGGAGGCTTTTGGACAGGGTACGGACTGGCAGGAGGTAATCTTCGACAAGGCCGCCGTTATACAGAGCAATGAGATCAGCATCAGTGGCGGGAGCGAGAAATCGACCTTTTATACCTCTTTCGGATATTACGACCAAGATGGTATCGTTGCCTCCGACATATCCAATTTCAAACGCTATAACGTTCGGATCAATGCTACGCACAGCATAAGTGACTGGCTCACTTTAGGCCATAACATCGGGTATTCCCATATCGAATCGCTTGGCGGGGTCAACGGGAATACCGATTTCGGCGGCCCCTTGAGCTCGGCCATAATGATGGATCCCATCACCCCGATCATAGAGACCGACCCGGCGGTACTGGCCCAAAGTCCCTATTCCAACCAGCCCGTGGTGCTGGACGAAAATGGCAATCCCTATGGCATATCCCAATATGTTGCCCAACAGGTTACCAATCCATTGGCATATATCGAAACGGAGGAGGGCAATTATACCTGGTCCGACGACATCGTGGGTAACGCCTTTTTAGAAATCTCGCCCATCGAGGGCCTGACCTTTCGTACTACCCTTGGCGGTACCCTCTCCTATGCAGGTGGTGAATTTTTTACGCCGATCTTTTACCTGAATTCCAACCTGAACAATGCCCAGACCTCGTTTCGACGAAATCGCGGAAAGACCTTTAATTGGAACCTTGAGAATACCTTGGCCTATAACCGTGTGCTGGGCGAACATGATTTTACGCTCCTTGTGGGCCAGGGAGCCTACGTGGACAACAACAACAGCGGTCTGGGGGTCACCTATTTCAATATTCCGGTGGACACGTTCGACGAGGCATCGATGAACTATAGTACCTCGGCCGAGGATATAGACGCCAACGGGTATGAGGGCATCAAGCACAAGGTGAATTCACTGTTCGGCAGGTTGACCTATAATTATGGTGAAAAATACCTGTTCACGGGCCTGATACGAAGGGACGGCTCCTCCCGCTTCGGGGAAAACAACAAGTACGGCTATTTTCCTTCCGCTTCGGCGGGATGGGTGGTCTCCAAGGAGAATTTTTGGCCGTTGGAAAATGCCGTACAGTTCCTAAAGCTAAGGGCGTCCTACGGGGTTACCGGAAACGATGTGCTGGGCAATTTTAGGTTCGTCTCCACCGTTGGCGGTGGTAGAAACTACTCCTTCGGTCTGGATAATTACCTCATTGGGTATAGCCCCGACGCCCCGGCCAATCCGGATTTGAAATGGGAGGAGACCTCACAGCTGAACCTCGGATTCGATGCCAATTTTCTATCGAACTTTTCCCTCTCGTTCGACTGGTTCCTAAAGGAGACCAACGGCATATTGCAGGCGATTCAATTACCGGGGTATGTCGGTGCTACAGGAGCTTCCTTCGGCAATGTGGCGGATATGGAGAACAGGGGCTTTGAAATCGAGATGGGCTATCGGAAACAGATAAACGATTTCGGGTTTGGAGTATCGGCGAACGCTTCTTACCTTGAGAACGAGGTAACCTTTTTGGGCGATGGGAAGGATTTCCTGGACGGGGGCGCCGATTTGCAAAGCAGCAACTATCCCATTACGAGAACGGCAGTGGGCCAGCCTATCGGGGCCTTCTTCGGGTTCAGGACCAACGGTATCTTTCAGACCGAGGAAGAGGTGGCCGCCTATGTCGGGCCTTCCGGAGAACCGATACAGCCCGATGCGGTACCCGGCGATTTTAGATGGAGCGACACCAACGACGATGGCGTCATCGACGAAGCGGACAGGGTCTTTATAGGCAACCCAATCCCCAAATGGAACTACGGGTTCACCTTGAAAGCGAACTGGAAGAACCTCGACCTGCTCGTTTTCGGGCAGGGAGTGGTAGGTAAAGACATTTTCCAGGGAGTTCGGAGATTGGATATCCCTACCGCCAATTGGCAGACCAGTACCTTGGATCGCTGGACGGGTCCGGGTACCTCCGATACCTTTCCCCGATTGTCGCTGTCGGACGGCAACAACAATTTTTCGAACCCCTCCGATTTTCATTTGGAAAAAGGTGATTATTTTAGGATAAAGACCCTTCAGGTCGGGTTCAGTTTTCCAGAAAGGTGGCTGGAAAGTTCAGGCCTGAACCGACTGCGGTTGTACGTCAGTACCACCAACCTGTTCACCTTGACCGATTATAGCGGTTTCGACCCCGAGATCGGCGGAGATTCCTACGGAATCGATAGGGCCATCTATCCCCAGGCCCGATCGATCATGTTGGGCATTAACTTGACTTATTAACAGATTAAATCGATACTATGAAAAATATATTGAAAATATCGGGCGCTATCGCCGCTTTCGCACTGGTGGCCCTATCCTGTCAGGACGATTTTTTGGAGACCGATCCCAAGGCGATCCAGCTAGACTCGAATTATTATAAGAATGCAGAGGAAGTCTTCAACGGGGTGGTAGCGGCCTACGACCCCTTGGCCTGGGAAGGAGCACGTGGATCTAGATACTGTACTTTTGCCAGCTTCGTGTCCGCCTCCGACGAGGCGTACGGAGGGGGAGGGAGCATATCGGATGTCCTTTTCCTGAATACCATGGACGATTTTTCCATCGATCCCGCCAACGGACCACAACAGGGTTTTTGGGAGCGGAATTTCACCGGGGTGTCCAGGACCAATACCGTGCTTTCCAAAATGGAGGGCGATATCGAGGGATTGGAGGAAGCAACCCGGCAAAGGTATATCGCGGAGGTTAAGGTGCTAAGGGCCTATTACTATTTTGACCTGGTACGTATCTTCGGCAATGTGCCGCTTTTTACGGAACCGCTCGATAACGATGAAATTTACGACGTGGAGCAGGTCCCATCGGCACAGGTATACGCCCAGATCGAGAACGACCTCTTGGATGCCATCGCGGTACCCAAACTTCCGGACCTGGTGCCCAGGGAGACCGAGGGAGGTAGAATGACAAAAGGTACGGCACATGCCCTGTTGGGAAAGGTGTATCTCTACCAGGGGAAATGGCAGGAAGCCGCAGGTCAGTTTGCCATAGTAAACGGGGAACCCGGCGGAAACAATCGGTTCGGATATGCCCTGTTGCCCGATTTCGGGACTATCTTCAGACCGGACAACAAGTTCAGCGCGGAATCCATTTTGGAGCGGGGCCATACCTCCACCGCTGCCTCGGCCTGGGGCAATTCCTCCTTGGTGGAAGGTTTCATTACCACTAAGATGGTCGGGCCACGAAGCTATTCGGGCCCCTATTACTATTCCGGTTGGGGCGGTTGCCCGCTGACCCCAGAATTCGTGGATGCCATCGAATCCGACCCACGATATACGGATACCGTCATAAATTTGGACAGTCTGGTGGCCATCGGCGAATCCGATTATATTCCCGGGTATGAGGATACGGGGTATTTTATCCGTAAGTATGCGCCTTTATTGGAATTTGAACACAAGGGGGCTGGGCCGCATCCCTTGAATTATACCCAGAACTACGTGGAAATCCGCTTGGCGGACACCTACCTAATGGAAGCCGAAGCGCTGATTGAGAGCGGCGGCGATATTGCCAGGGCTGGCAATCTTTTAAATGCCGTCAGGGACAGGGTAGGTCTCGAACCGGTTACACCCACCCTGGAAAACATCTATCGCGAGAGACGTCTTGAACTGGCCACCGAAGGTCATCGTTTCTCTCTTCGTCGGAGACGAAGTAGACGCCCTGGCCGCCGGGCGCGAACAGGAAATCATCGAAGCCCGCCTTGCCGCCGTCCACCGGGAACAGGGTGAGTTCGCCGGTCCCGAGGTCCACCAGGCCGGGATACGCCTCGTTGATCGAGACGTACTTCATGACCAGCAGCTGCGTGCCGTCCGGCGAGAAGTCCGTCGCGCCCC
>DASSWC010000249.1:0-27592 GCA_035705395.1 Pricia sp.
TTTATTCATCCGAGAGTCCCATTTATCCGGGTCGATCTTTCGGTTCAAACTGAGTACCGTACGCTGGCCATTGACCGTAATCCTTAGGTATAAGCCCGCTTTTCCGTTCTTGTCGAGCCGCTTGTCTTTTAGGTAAAATAAGGTTGAAAACGTATTTGCCATTATTTGGGTATCGATTTTAGCTTAATAAAGGCATAAAAAATAATTTATACAATTTTATAATTAACTAAAAAAGAATGAATTACAAAGAAATCGATACCTATTTTAAATTTTAAAAATGGGTATCGAATTGGTGCCTTTTAGAATGGGTTAATTTGGATTCAAATGAATACAAATAAAATAAAAAACCCTGTAAATCATACGATTACAGGGTTTTTGTTTGAATTGGTATTGTACCAGTGGAGCCGGAGGGATTCGAACCCTCGTCCAAACAAGCAATTACAATGCCTTCTACATGCTTAGTTTCCGCTTGGTTTTCGATATACGCCCGGCCGGAAACGGCCTAACGCATACTTAGCTTCTTAAGGTTTTGGTGGCAGCGTCAAAGCGAACGCTGCCCTTGTGTTGACTTTTCTGGTGCCCCTGAATGAACCGCCGTCAACAAGGGCTGTTCAGGGACATCTCGCTTTCCGACCTAGTCGGAACGAGGCATAACCTTACTATAATTCAGGTTACGCGGCAAGAGCGTAATTAGATTCGCCAATTAAAAGTGTGAAGTATGTGATTTACGAGCTGTACCCCAGCGCTCGGCATGCTTACATTGCCATTGGTCTCGCTGTCAAAACCAGTCGGCCCCTCATTTCAATGAACTTTTTTATGGAAGGCAAAGTTACGCAAAAACTTGTGTACCCCTGCAAATCCCGCTACATTTAGCGCAAATAATGTGCCATGAAATTCGGAATCATCCGCGAACGCAAGACCCCGCCCGATAGGCGGGTAGTGCTTTCCCCGAAGGCCTGTCAAAAAGTCCTTTCCAAACATAAAAACGCGGAAATCGTCGTAGAACCTTCCCCCATTCGGGTCTATACCGATGCCGAATACAGGGCTGCGGGATTGACGGTCGCAACGAACATGGAAGAATGCGAGGTGTTGTTGGGCGTAAAGGAAGTACCTATCGACGCGCTTATCTCCAATAAAAAATATTTTTTCTTTTCCCATACCATCAAAAGACAACCCTACAATCGCGAGCTGCTCCGGGCGATTTTGAAGAAGAACATCGAACTCTACGACCATGAGGTGATTACCGATGCCAAAAATCGGCGTCTGGTCGCGTTCGGACGATATGCCGGTATCGTGGGTGCCTATAACGGATTTCGTGCATACGGAATCAAATACGACCTGTTCAAATTGCCCAAGGCCGAAGAACTGCCGGATCAAAAGGCCTTGATCAGGGTACTGTTCACCCTAGAGCTGCCTGCCATCAAAATTCTGTTGACCGGAAGGGGCAGGGTAGGCAAGGGCTCCCGTGAAATGCTCGATGGTATGGGCCTAAGGCGGGTGAACGTTGGCGAATATCTTAAGGAGGAATTTAATGAACCGGTCTATTGCCAAATCGATGCTTCCGAATATAACAAACGCAAGGACGGAGTACGGGGGAACAAGGCGGATTTCTTCGAAAACCCCGGGGAATACAAATCCAACTTCTACCGCTTTGCCCAGAGGACGGATTTTTTAATCACCGGCCATTTTTACGGGCAGGGCGCACCTTATCTCTACACCCGGGAGGATGCCAAGCAGGCGGATTTTAAAATCAAAGTTGTGGCGGATATCAGCTGCGATATCAATGGCCCGGTGGCCAGTACCATCCGGCCGTCGACTGTTGAAAGTCCAATATATGGATATGATCCCGAAACAGAAAGGGAGACAGACTTTACAAGTCCCTCCGCCATAGCGGTTATGGCCGTCGACAATCTACCCTGCGCGCTGCCGCGGGATTCCAGTGAGGGGTTTGGAGAGGCTTTCCTAAAGAACGTCATTCCCGCTTTTTTCAACGGGGACAAAGACGGCGTGCTAAAACGTGCCCGGATGACGCAAAACGGGAAGCTTACCCAGCGATTTTTGTATTTGCAGGATTTTGTGGACGGTAGGGGTTCCTATTCTATCTGAACCCCCCATTGAATTACCGGTTGCTCTTTCGGCGCAGTAAAGCATCCTAAAGCCTTTAATTTTAGATCGATGCCGCTTTTGGTCTCCAAGGTTTTAATTTCAAGTGTTTTCGTGGCCCCGGCGGGAATTTCGAATACCGGAGAACTGTCATAAAATGTGTATTCCATTTGGTTTTCGAAAAGCAGGTCACTGCTTGAGATGTTCTTAAGTTCGATTTTCAGTACTTGGGTATCCTCAACATATTCCGCCTTTACCACCTCGATACTGGCACGCAACAAGGGTATCAGATATTCCTCTTTTCCGACGAGTAAATCGTTGTAGACCGCCACGGTTCTTCCGGCAAAGAGGGCTTCCCGTAAGCTTTCGATCGATCTGTCCTTGGCGAAGACCAAGGTGATGGGGCGGCTGTGGCCTTTTTCGCCATAGCTCCAATCAATGAGTCCGTGAATATCGCTGGTGCCCATTATGGTCAGGTTTTGCTCTAGTGCCAATTGAAGGGCCTCGACGGAGTAATCCGTTGTGTTGATGACCTCGATGCCGTGAAGTTGGCCTTCAGCGATGCGTGCCTTCTGAAAGTCGCTCAAGATGGGCGTGCCTTTGGGATTTTGTGCATACCATGCCGGATGGTTCCAGAATACAAACGCCCCCTGCTTTTTGGCGGCCGCAAAAGCATCTTCGGGTTTGTCATGTAGTAATTGGTTGGCATCCGAAATAAAGATGGCGTTGCTGTGCCCCACCGGTTCGGAACGGGTGATTTCCGACCCGTGTACGATAAGCAAACCGTGTTCTTTGGCTTCTTTCATGGCTTTTACCAACTCAAAGGATCTATTGCGATCGGGATGCGGAATATCCTCTTGATGGGGCTGATACTCCAAATGCTCGGTGAGCGATATGACATCGAGGCTGTCCCGAAGCGCTTCCATCACCCGTATCGTAGGCCATACCTTGCCATCGGAAAAAACGGTATGTTGGTGCAAGTCGGTCTTGAGTGTTGTATATCCCTCGATATCGGGATAGGATAAGGGTCGGGGCCCCGTGTGGGAATGGTTTTGGGCATTTGCGATGGCTATCCCAACGAAGAGGGGCAAAACGTGGAGAAGGGTTTTCATGTTTGGTTGTTTTTTACGAATTTACGGTATTATTTCTTTCAAAAGCGATCCACGCATTATTCGATCCATCCGTTGTCTTTATAGATTTGAATGTACTTGTTGCTCAGCGAATCGGAATCCTTATATTTTTCACGTAGCCCCTGGAGCTTTTGTTTCAATTCCGCAACTTTATCGGCGTAGGCAGGGTCGGCGTATACATTGTTGATTTCCGACGGGTCTTTTTTCAGGTCGTAAAGCTCCCATTCATCCACGTCGTAATAAAAGTGCATCAACTTAAAGTCCTGGGTGGCGATGCCATAGTGCCTTTTGACACTATGGGCACCGGGATATTCATAGTAGTGGTAGTAGACGGCATCCCTGTCCCACTTTTCCTTTTCGCCTTTTAGTAAGGGCAACAGACTTTTACCTTGCATATCGTCCGGTGGGGTGACGCCGGCAGCTTCCAGAAAGGTCTGTGCGAAATCCAGATTCTGCACCATTTCTTCTTCCGTGGTACCGGCAGTGATTACATTCGGCCATTTGATGAGCAAGGGGGTTTTAAAGGACTCATTGTACATAAACCGCTTATCGAACCAGCCGTGTTCCCCGAGATAGAAACCTTGGTCGGAGGTGTAGACCACAAGGGTATTTTCGCTGAGTCCCTCTGCATCCAGATAGTCCAGTAACCGGCCTACGTTCTCGTCGACCGCCGCAATGCTAGCCAGGTAATCCTGCATATACCTTTGATATTTCCACACGGTAAGGCTAGAGTCGTTCATGTCGGCATACCGCGTAGCAAAGTCTTCGCTGATGGGATCGTACACCGCATCCCATGCCTTTCGTTGTTCGGGCGTAAGCCGGTTGACCGGGTTGTGACGTTCTTCGTTGAGGTTTAGGGCATCGTGTACGGAATCGGAAAGTTTAAGGTCGTACCGCAGGTCCATATGGTCCAAAATCCGCATTTCAGCAGTTTTCGCGGCGGTGCCCCTGTTCCTGTAATCATCGAACAAGGTTTCGGGCAGGGGATAGGTTTTTTGGGTAAAGGTCTTGTAGTGCCTTTCCGCGGGCATCCAGGTTCTGTGCGGTGCTTTGTGCAGGTACATCAGTAGAAAAGGCTTGGCCGTATCCCTTCGCTTTTCCATCCAATCCAAGGTAAGATCGGTGATGATGTCGGTAACGTATCCGGTAATGGTAGTGTCACCGTCTTTCGTGATGAAATCGGGATTATAGTAAGCTCCCTGTCCCGGAAGTATCTTGAATTCGTCAAAACCTTCGGGGCTGTTGCCGAAGTGCAATTTCCCGAACATAGCGGTCTGATAGCCCGCTTTTTGAAGTAACTGCGGAAAGGTGACATTGGTCGTATCGAACGGCATGCGGTTATCGATCTTTCCGTTGAGGTGCGAATGTTTTCCCGTGAGGATGACGGCCCTCGAAGGGGCGCAAATGGAATTGGTAACGCTGGCATTGGTAAACAGCATTCCCCCTTTGGCGATACGGTCGATATTGGGGGTCGCTATCAATCGATCGCTGTAGGCGCTAATGGCCTGATAGGCATGGTCGTCGGCCATGATAAAGACGATATTGGGCTTACCCTGGATTTCTTTTTGGGATGGATTTTGATTACAGGATGAAAACAATATCCACGGCAGGAATACGACAATGAAGTGGGATAAGGAGGATGGAAACGGCGATTTCATATTCTCGGTTGGTGGTGAATAATGGTAAAAATACGAATACAATTGGAATATGGCTACCGGTGGGATGGGGGACAAGGCGTAAAAAAAGCCGCTTCTCTTAAAAATGAAGCGGCTTTTAGGATTCAAATGACCTTTTTGCTTTAGGATTTTCCGCTCGGGGAATTGCCATCCGAGAACAGATCGTTCTTGTTGCTGTCAGGTTTCTTCGGGGCATCCTTGGGAATGTTTGTCGTTCCTTTACTGCTATCCGCCGGCGTTTTCGTCTCGCTGCGAAAGCGGGCAATAATATCCCTAAAATGTTCGCCTGCGGCATCCCGTCCCCCGAGACCATAACTCAGGGCCACGGCTACCGCTATGGCACCCAGTGTGAGGCCGAATGCGAGTTCCACGATTTCATTGGCGATGCCCATGGTCCGCAGCGCAATGGCGATAAAAAGCGCCAAAGCGGCATATCGGACGACACCGGCAATGAAGGTGTTGTCCCGCGACTTGGTCATCGTGTTGTAAATCAACATCGAAATGTAGTTGCCAATGGCCAAAATCAGCAATCCGAATAAAATCTGCCCCGTTAGTTCCAGGATCTGGTCGAGGGTTTCGGTAAGCTCGGTCAATCCTAAAATTTCGACCGCCGTTATCACGCCGAAAAACACCAGGAAAAAATAGATGACATTGGCAATGACTTTGGAAAGGGATTGGTCGGCACCGATCATATTCTGCATATGGATCTTGTCTGCCGTCCTATCCAATCCGAGGCTTTTGAAAAGGTCTTCCAAAAAATCGGCGAGATATTTTCCCCCCCAGATAAAAATGATCAAGATGAGCGAGGCGATGATAATTTCCCCGAGCATCCCGAAGAATCCGTTCAGGATGTTGTTCGCAGGCCCCGAAATGGCATCCAGTTCCAACGCATTGAATGCCTGGATCAAAAACGGAACAAAGATGATGATAAAGACCACTTTTCGAAGGATATTGACCAATTTAGAGGTATCCTTAAAACCAGTCTTGTCCACAACCTTGTCCAAAAAGTTGCCCCCGACATTGATGAGGTTCGAAACGAACTTGGCCAGAAGATATCCTATGAATCCGATGAGCACGGCGCCGATAAGGTTGGGGATGAACGCCAAAAACTCGTTGAGCATATTCTCCAATGGACTCAGTACTTGTTCGACGCCCAAGATTTCAAGCACGATGAGCAATACGATTATCATGATGACGTAGTAGAAAATATTGCCCAAAAAAACGTTGGTATCGCCCATACCGCTGTTTCTGAACAGGCGCTCGTCCCATGACGTCTTTCTCAGGAGCCGTACGACTACCGCTTTGACACCCTTGGCAATGAGCCATCCTATTAGCAGTACCAGCAACGCACCGAGTATACCCGGTATGTAGTCGAGTACATTGCTCGCAAAATGTTCAAGTTGTGTTTGCATGTGATTTAGGTTTTAGTTAACGATTTTTAATCCCCAGAATATAAGGATTTTAAATTGTCACACAACCCAAGAAAGGATTAGCGTCAATAATTCTTCAGATTGGGTTAAACTATGTGGGATAGCGGCCACACTATGACTGCGATAAGCCTATCATAATGTCCAATTCCCTGACCAGATGGTCCCCGTTGCCTATATTTCCGACGGCCTTGAATTTTATGTTACCGTCCGGTCCCAAGATTACCTTGGTTGGAATTCCTTTTATTTGGTATTTGTCCGTCGTTACGAAGTCCCTGCTTCCTTCTGCTACGGGATTGTCGAAGAGTACGTTGAAGGTGTAGTTGTTCTCGGCTATAAAATCGGTTACCCTATTTTTGCGTTGGTCGGGCGTACCTTCCTCCCAGGTATCGATAAATAGGAAAACGACATTCGGATCGTCCTTATATTTGTCAACGGCCATCTGCATGCCCGGAAACGAGTCCTTACAAGGGCCGCACCATGTGGCCCAAAAGTCGAGTATCACGGTTTTACCCTGGAGCCCTGATAGGGTAACTTCTTCCCCGTCAAGATTTTTCAACGTAAAGTCGTGCCCTTCCTCATCGATCATTTTGGCTTTAATTGCGGCAAAGGCCTCTTTGTTCGCCTCTTTTTCCAGACCTTCCAGATACCCCGTGAACCCGTCTGCCGATCCGTTGTTCGCTACGTAAGCCTCTTTCAGGTATTCCTTCGTTTTTTTGGTGGATTTGTTGATTTTTATAAAACGCGATGCCTCTTTTTGCGCCTCTTCCCATCTTTTGTCCGCCATTAAAAACTGCACATATCGTTCGTTTACATCGGGCCGACCCACGTTTTTTTCGCCCAAAGCCTCTTTTTGGAATTTTAGGGCCTCGGCTATTTTTCCTTGTTTAAAGAGAATAAACGCATAGGTGTCCACAAACATGAGATAGTTACCTTTCAGGCTCTTGTCGTATTGCTTCGCGCTAAGATATACCGGTTTGCTTTCTGGATTGTTTTGCAAGGCCTTCACGATATCCAAGGATTTTTTGGAAGTTTTTTCGGCAAAATCCAAGTTTTCGCCCTTTTGGACAAGATTCCAGGCGACGCTGTTGAACAGTCCCGCTTTTCGGGATTCATCCGAAATTTGCCCTGCATATTGCGCAAAGGCTTCCAAATCACCGGTTGAACCACATTCACGGGCCAAAATACTGTGCATCATCGTCATTTCCCTGGCATCCTTTCCAAAGACGGACTTAAATTCCGCTACCAGATTTTTCTTTTGGTCGAGATCCTTTTCCTTGAAAAATTTTGATAGTATTACATGCTTCGCGGCGCTTCCTTTCGGAAATTTTGCAATAGCAATGCTTTTGATGGAATCCGCTGCCGTTTCCTTTCCGATTGTGCCGTAGAATACGCTTAGGTTTTGGTGTTCTTCCTCTGAAAGCTTGTCCTTTTTCCTGTATACCTTGATTCTATCGGTAATTAATTTTTCTCCTTTATTTTTGTCCTGTTTGTGAAGTACCCACAAATATTCATTATCCCATCTTTCCATTAACGGGGTATTTGCATCCAAATCAGCCTTCATCAGGGCCAGGGCGCTATCCTTATCCTTTTCTATTCCAAATCTTTCGCCGCCGGTCAGGTAGAAGTAGCCCAGACTCGCCCGGCTCCCGGGCAAAGGCTTTTCTTCCGCGGTATACAATAATTGCTGATAGCCCTTCTTGCCATTGGTATCCGGCTCCCCGTCCCTTTCAAAATGATAGGTGAGGGCGCTGGCGGAATCCGGTACCGCGAAACTGCCTTCCCAACCACTTGCTACCTCTTTTAGTTCAATATCCTTGGGATAATAACGGTCATTGACCAGATAGTTAAAATAAGCCGTTGGGGCGTCGTCAAGGGAATCTTTTGCCTTGTAAATAATACGAAGGGAATCCCCGGGCTGTGGATAGGCCTTGGAGATATGGAGGCCGTCTATTGACGTTCCTTGATCCACTTTCCCATCTTGACATGCAGAAATCAGGAAAATAATGCCTACAGCGGATAGAAATTGGAATGCTCTCATGGTTAACTAAGTTTTTAGTTTGTTGGAAAGTTAGCCTTTCTGTCTGAAAAATAGGAGACTATGAATTCTAAAAAAATGTTAAATCGTGAACGATTTAATTTTCTGGCATACTTTTCCGCAAAGCCAGGTTCATGTTCTTGCCCTGAAGTTTGACCCTTTCATTGTAGAATGCTTTGGGGAATTAAGACAGGCTATTGACCGTTTTACGCAATACGGTCAAATTGGTCAACAAGGTTTCCAAATGATCGAGGTGTAACATGTTGGCCCCATCGCTTTTGGCATGGGCCGGGTCGAAATGGGTCTCCATAAAAATGCCGTCGACCCCGGCTGCGATTCCCGCCCGGGCCATGGTGTTGATGAGGTCGGGGCGACCACCGGTAACTCCCGACGTCTGGTTGGGCTGTTGTAGGGAATGGGTGACGTCCAACACCACCGGCGCGAATTGCTTCATGGTCGGGATGCCCCTGAAGTCCACCACCATATCCTGATAACCGAACATGGTCCCGCGGTCGGTAATCCATACCTGATCGTTATCGGAATCCGTTACCTTCGCCACGGCATGTTTCATGCTTTCGGGGGACATGAACTGTCCCTTTTTCAGATTGACGACCTTTCCTGTTTCCGCGGCGGCCACGACCAAGTCCGTCTGCCGGACCAAGAACGCGGGAATCTGAAGCACATCGACATATTCCGCGGCCATGGCGGCATCCTCCGGTACATGAATGTCGGTGATGGTAGGCACTTTAAAGGTTTCGGAAACCTTCCGTAAAATTTTCAAGGCCTTTTCGTCGCCGATCCCCATAAACGAATCCACCCGGCTGCGGTTGGCCTTTTTGAAACTTCCCTTAAAAACATAGGGAATCTTGAGCTTGTGCGTTACCTCGACGATACGCTCCGCAATGCGCAACGCCATCTCCTCGCCCTCGATGGCGCAGGGGCCGGAGAGTAAAAAGAAATTATTACTGTCCGTATGATTTAGTTGTGGAATACGCGAGAGGTCCATATCTTAAAATTTATACAAAGATACGATATAGCATCGGTTTCCTTTTTAGCTTTATTCCTATCAAACCATATCGAACTAGTGGCCATGCTCAAAAAACTTCTTTTTTTACTTGCCTTGTCGGTGGCGACCAGTAACGCCCAAATACGAAAAATTACCGAAACCGGTAGCGGTCTCATCAACTTGGAGCGCCATCAATTTAGGTTCGACCTTTTAGGGCCGGGATTCAGTTACGAATTGGGCCTTTTTAGGAACCAGAGCGTATCTACTGGCTTAGGCTTGGGGTTGGCCACATATGAGCCGGGTTATGCCGTAGGCGTGGCCCTAAGCAACCGATATCGGTACTATCACAATTTTAATAGGCGCCTGCAGAACGGAAAGAACGTAAGCGGCAATTCGGGCAACTATATCGCCGCCGCCCAGACCATTTTCTTTTCTTGGGGGCGACTGGCGACTAACATTCATGGCCCCAAAGATTTTAATCTAGGGTTTTACGGATTTGTTTACGGCATACAAAGAACCTATCCCAAAGGCTTCAATTTCAACGTGGAACTGGGAGCGGGGTACTATCGCGGCGACGGAGTACCGTCGGGATACGGCCCGCTTTTTCATTTTACATTTGGATGGGTGGCGACGAAACGGAAATCGAGGAAACCGACTTTTGAATAATTTCCATTTTCATACGTTATCGGTACGGGATTTGAACGTCAATCCCAAATCTAAAAACCTCGGTCTTACTTACGGAATGCAACGAACGAGGCCCAAAGGTTTCTACTGGAACGTATTTTTTGGCCCGGGTGTCGCATTTGACCAATATGACCCCGGCGCTATCTTATTTATCGACAGGAACTGGGCTGGGTGCTTGGTAGCGGCAAAAAATAACAGAAGTTTGGCTGAGGGTGAGAAAATTTGCCGTACCTTTGCGCGCCCGAAATAAGGCCCTTATTTCATCCAATTTTTGCCATATTAACTTGATAAGCATACATGTCAGTAACCAAGAATATCGCCATCATTGCCCACGTAGACCACGGTAAGACCACCTTGGTCGATAAGATCTTGCACCATTGCCAATTGTTCCGGGATAACGAGTCTGCCGGGGAACTGATATTGGACAACAATGATCTTGAACGCGAGCGTGGTATTACCATCGTTTCGAAAAACGTTTCGGTCAACTATAAGGATACCAAGATCAATATCATCGACACCCCAGGCCACGCCGATTTCGGGGGCGAGGTCGAGCGGGTGCTTAACATGGCCGACGGCGTTCTCTTGCTGGTGGATGCTTTTGAAGGGCCCATGCCGCAAACCCGTTTTGTACTGCAAAAAGCCATCGATCTGGGCCTCAAGCCCTGTGTGGTTATCAATAAGGTGGACAAGGAAAATTGTACGCCCGAGGAAGTGCACGAAAAAGTGTTCGATCTGATGTTCGAGCTTGGGGCGGAGGAATGGCAATTGGATTTCCCCGCGGTCTACGGTTCCGCCAAGCACAATTGGATGAGTGACGATTGGCAGGATCAAACCGATTCCATAGAACCCCTATTGGATATGGTCGTCGAACATATTCCCACCTTCAAACCGGAAGAGGGCAATACCCAAATGCTGATTACCTCGTTGGATTTTTCCTCCTTTACCGGGCGTATCGCTATCGGAAGGTTACAGCGCGGAACCTTGAGGGAAGGTCAACAAATATCCCTCGTTAAAAGAAATGGGACTATCGTAAGATCAAAAGTGAAGGAACTGTTTACTTTTGAAGGCTTGGGCCGTAAAAAAGTGGGGGAAGTCGCTACGGGCGATATCTGTGCCATCGTCGGCCTTGAAGGTTTCGATATCGGCGATACCATTGCCGATCTTGAAAACCCCCAAGGCCTCAAAACCATCGCGATCGACGAACCGACGATGAGCATGCTGTTCACTATCAACGACAGTCCTTTTTTCGGAAAGGACGGTAAGTTTGTCACTTCCCGCCATATCAAGGAGCGTTTGGAGCTTGAACTTGAAAAAAACCTAGCGCTACGGGTCAACCCGACCGACAGTGCCGATAAGTTTTTGGTCTATGGCCGTGGGGTACTGCATCTTTCGGTATTGATCGAGACCATGCGCCGCGAGGGTTACGAATTGCAGATTGGTCAGCCGCAGGTGATCATCAAGGAAATCGACGGTGTCAAATGCGAGCCCATCGAATCGCTGACCATCGACCTGCCCGAGGAAGTTTCGGGGAAGGCGGTGGAAATGGTGTCCATCAGAAAGGGCGAGATGACCCGTATGGAAGCCAAGGGCGACCGGATGGTGTGCGAGTTCCAGATTCCCTCACGGGGTATCATCGGGCTTCGTAACCAATTGTTGACCGCCACTGCCGGGGAGGCCATAATGGCGCACCGGTTTTTGGAGTATCAGCCGATGAAAGGCGACATTCCCCAACGTCAGAACGGATCGCTGGTCAGTATGGAGAACGGGAAGGCGATTCCCTATTCCATCGACAAACTACAGGAACGGGGCAAGTTTTTCGTCGACCCCGGCGAGGATATCTACGAAGGCCAGGTCATCGGCGAGAATTCCCGCGGCGACGACATGACCGTCAACATCACCAAGACCAAGAAACTATCGAACGTACGTTCTTCGGGGGCCGATGATAAGGCGAAAATCGTACCGGCCATCAAATTTTCTTTGGAAGAGGCATTGGAATACATCCAGAAAGATGAATACGTAGAGGTAACCCCAAAACACCTTCGGTTGCGGAAAATCCATTTGAAGGAGGTCGATCGAAAGCGTAATAAAATCGCTTAATAGCTAGGTATCACTCACCCATCGGAATCTTGTGCATGGTCGCGGCGGCGGCCCCGATAATCCCTGCCTCGTTTTGCAGTTCGGCGGGCATGACGGGGGTGTCGATTTTGATATATTTTTTGAACTCGTCAAAATCCTTCGAAGTGCCACCGCCGAGAAGAATCAGGTCGGGGGCAACGATCAAATCCACAATTTTCAAGAACTTGTTGAAGCGCTTGCCCCATTTTTTATAGGATAGCCCTTCGCGTTCTTTCGCCGAAGCGGCTGCCCAGCTCTCTATTTTCTTGTGTTTTTTATAGGGAATCTGTCCCAATTCGAAATTGGGAATCAGCTTTCCATCATAAAATGCGCCGCTACCGAGCCCGGTACCAATCGTAATCATGACGACCAGACCTTTTACTCCCTTTCCTATCCCGTATTCCATGGATGCGTATCCGGCGATATCGGCGTCGTTGACCACGGTAAAGTCCAGTCCCGTTTTCTCTTCGAACAGTTCTTCGATATTGACATCCAGCCAACTGGGATCCAGATTGCCGGGCGATTTACAGACCCCTTTTTTGATGACCGTGGGAAAGCCGCAGCCCACCTTGCCGGTATAGTCGAAATGTGCGACGATTTGGGCGATGACCTCGGCCATGGCCTCGGGAGTTCTTGGTACGGGGGTCGGAATCCGGTGGCGTTCCGAGATTATCTCGCCTGTTTCAATGTTAACGAGACCGCCTTTCATGCCGGACCCGCCGACATCGATACCAAGAATTTCCATGGATACATTTTTAGTTTAGCGGCGGAAAAGTACAAAATCTTTTGAAGGCAGCGGAATCTTTGGTGGGATTGTCGCCTCCGTTATTCCAGCTGTCCTTTTTCCTTCAAAAAATCAAAAACCAACATGTCGACCTCCGACACCATGTCCCTATCCTTATAATTCAGCCACACCATTTCGGCAATTTCGGAACAGGGCAGTAGCTCCCCCTCATAGGTTGCGGTGTAGCAGGTCATCCGTACGAGGACGCCCGGTTTGTGTCCGTCGGCCTGGGCCTCGAAAATCCCGATAAAATATAGGGATGCAAGGTCGAGTTCCACGCTAAGTTCATCCTTGATTTCGCGAAAAAGGGCCTGCGCATCGCTTTCGCCGGGCTGTCGTTTACCACCGGGTAGGGAATACTTCTCCTTTCCTTCGGTACGGGTGGCCAGAATACGGCCCTCGACAATATGGATCCACGCCAGTTTGTCGATAATCTGGTAGGAAGGCTCGACGTAGTAGTCGATGGAATTCAGCGAATGGTCCGGATCAATAATATCGAGCAACGTGTCGACCCAAATACCGAAACCGGTCAAGGTGCCCAGCCTTTTATTGCGTCCCAGTGCGCTTGAAATGGTCTCGTCGCGGTTTCCGAAGTTATAGCGTCCCTTTTTGACCCAAAGCACGTTCAGCAAATGCTGCATCATCACATTGCCCAACTGATCCAGCGAAATGGCGATTTTCAGCAGGTATCCGCCGATGCCCTTTAGTCCCTTGGTAAATAGGGCGTGAAAAATTCCGTAAACAAATCCCAAGGGCCCGGAAACTGCCAACAGCGCGATAGAAATCAGAAAAAGAAGCACCCCGATAAGGGGATTTACCTTTTTATCGACTTTATGGACGCGTTTTTTTATGATCATTGGCCGGAGCTAAGAAAATGTGACCGTAAAGTTACAAAGCCATAAAGTTACGAAATGGTATTCCCTGAAAAACCTGACCATAGATGCATTTCTCCCATTTCAATGCACGGGTCAATTCGGTAGGGCCCTATTTCGTTTTAGGGTTCCTGGGCAAAACCTCTTCCGGAAAGGGAAAAAGAATAGTGGAGTTCTTTTCAGCGGCTATGTTCGACAGGGTCTGGTAAAGCCTTAGTTTTATGGCCGACGGGGACTGGTCCATAAGCTTGCCCGCTTCCAATAATTTTCCGGCGGCCTGTTCCTCCGCAAGGGCCAAGATGATCCTGGCCCTTCGCGAACGTTCGGCCTCTGCCTGGTTGGCCATCATCCGCTTCATATTTTCCGGTAATTGGATATCCTTGATCTTTACATCAATAATATCAATACCCCAGACCACGGTTGCCTGTATGACCATCTGCTTGATATTATTGCCCATTTCTTCCCTTTTGCTCAAAATGGTATCCAACTCCACCTTCCCGCAAACATCCCTAAGTGCGGCTTGGGACAGTTGTGAGATCGCAAATTTGAATTCCTCCACTTCCAACACCGCCTTTTCGGGATCCAATATTTTAAAGAATACGACCCCATCTATTTTACAGGGCACATTATCCTCTGTCATTACTTCCTGTGAGACAATGTTGATGGTAATCACCCGAATATCCACCACTTGTACCGTTTCCACCAAGGGGATGATCCATCTAAAACCGGGCTGTAGTGTTTTGATATATTTCCCGAACCTGAACTTTAATGCCCTTTTATATTCAAAAATAATCCGGATTCCGGAAAGGAGGAACAATCCGAAAAGTATTCCTACAACTAATATGGGATACATGACGATAAGGTTAGGTGGTTTAGAGGTCAGTCTCTATCCAGCATACGTTTCCTAAAAGTACGGAAATTAAGGGAAGCGACAAAATAGTAACATCACCTTGTTTGTCTTATGGAACGGACTGAAGGAAGCAAACATCCGAATACTACAAATCACACCGCCCGCTGCACAACCTCGAAAATTTTGCTTCCATCGCACTTTAGGGTTTTGGATGGATATTTCAGGATCAGCGCATAATCATGGGTGGCCATCAAAATGGTGCGGCCGGATGTATGGATTTCCTGCAGTACTTTCATCACCTCGACACTGGTCTGGGGGTCGAGGTTTCCGGTGGGCTCGTCGGCCAGGATCAGCTCGGGGTCGTTGAGTAGGGCGCGGGCGATGGCGACACGCTGCTGTTCGCCGCCCGATAGTTCGTGGGGGAACTTAAAGCCCTTGGTCTTCATCCCGACCTTGCCGAGCACGTCTTCTATCTTGAGTTTCATTTTTTGGGCGTCTTTCCATCCCGTCGCTTTTAGGACGAAGGCTAAATTGTTGTTGATGTTCCGGTCGGGCAGCAGCTTAAAATCCTGAAATACGATACCGAGTTTGCGACGGAGAAAGGGAATGTCCTTTTCCCGGAGCTTGGTCAGGTCGAAATCCACAATCCTTCCGGTGCCTTGCCGTAGGGGCAAATCGCCGTACAGCGTCTTCATAAAACTGCTTTTTCCGCTGCCGGTTTTCCCGATCAGGTACACGAATTCCCCGCGCAGAACATCGAGATTGACCTCGTTCAGTACCAGGCTTTCCTTTTGAAAAATGGCGGCATCTTTTAGTTCTAGGATGATTTCTGGCATATTTTTCGTTGCAAAGGTTAATGGATAAAAGGAATCAGCGAATAGGTGGCTCCGACATATTTGTTGATATAAAAGTAATAAGTTCTTGACGAACCCCGTGGCGGGTTTCCGAAAAACTTTTTTATTGTGTCGCGACAATCGGGATCGGTTTGCGATGTGTTATTTGGAATTTGCCCTTCGCATATACTTAGTTGAAATATTCACCGTTATTAAAATTAATACATAGGATATCCTATCCGTCAGTAAGAACACTATGCTACAAAAAATCATCGCTTTTCTCCCTTTTATGGGGATGGTCTTTATGGGGGCCGCCCAGGAAACCAAAATCTACACCCACGATCAGAAGGAGTATCAGGATGCCCTGGCTCTCTACAACAACGAGCAGTACCAGGCGGCACAATCCATTTTCGCCAAGGTCAAGGAGAACACCGACAATTTGGAGACCAAGGCCAATAGTGCCTACTACGAGGCCAACGCGGCCGTACGCCTCAACCAGTTGGGGGCGGACCGGTTGATGGAGAGTTTTGTGGCGAACTACCCGACCTCCACCAAGCGCAACTCCGCCTTCGTCGACGTGGCGGAGTACTATTTCAACACAGGAAAATATCCCTACGCCCTGAAATGGTATAATAAAGTGGACCAAAGTGCACTTTCGCGGGGGGAAATGGACCAATTCAATTTCAACTACGGCTATTCCCTTTTTTCCTCAGGGAAGCCGGAGGAGGCTGAAAAGTATCTGCAAAAGGTCGAGAATTCCCAGAAATACGGATCGCAAGCCAAGTATTACCAAGGCTATATTGCCTACCAACAGGATGATTATCAAGAGGCCAACCGGCGTTTCGACGAGATTCAGGACCCTGAAATTTTGGAGGAAAAGATGGATTACTACCAAGCGGACATGAACTTCAAATTGGGCAAGTTCGAAGAGGCTATCCGTTTGGCGAAAAAGCAGATGGCTAAAAACGACCGCTACGAAAAGTCCGAACTCAGCAAGATCATCGGTGAAAGCTATTTCAACCTGGAACAGTATGCGGAGGCCATTCCGTATCTGGAGGATTACAAGGGTAAAAAAGGCAAATGGAGTAATACGGACTATTACCTGTTGGGATATTCCTACTATAAGCAAGGCGATTATGCCAATGCCATCCAACAGTTCAACAAGATCATCGGGGGCACCAATAGCGTTTCCCAAAACGCCTATTACCATTTGGCGGAATGTTACCTAAAGCTGGATAAAAAACAGGAGGCCCTCAATGCTTTCCGGAACGCATCCCAAATGGATTTTTCCCCGGAAATACAGAAGGATGCCGACTTGAACTACGCCCGGTTGAGCTACGAGATCGGCAATCCCTATGAACCCGTTCCGCAGGTCATCTCCGATTATCTGGCCAAATATCCGAATGGGGAGCATACCCAGGAAATGCAAGAGCTGTTGGTGGATTCGTATATCACTTCCAAAAATTTCGAGGGTGCGATGCAACTTTTGGAAGAGAACCGCAATTATGCCAGCAAGGCAACCTACCAGAAAGTGGCCTATTACCGAGGCATCGAACTGTTTATGAACGGGGATTATGCCGCCGCAATAGAAACGTTCGCCAAGTCGCTGGACAATGCCGAGGACCCACTGTTCAAGGCGCGCGCCAACTACTGGAAAGCGGAATCGGAATACCTCTTGAACCGTTTTGACGATGCGCTGGCCGACTACCTGCAGTTCCGACAGAATCCTGCGGCGAAAAGCACGGAGGTCTTTAAAGAACTCGACTATAACCTGGCCTATACCTATTTTAAGTTAAAGGAATACGACAAGGCCATCACCCATTTTAGCGATTTTGCCGGTTCGGGGGTCGCCGATACCCAGAAATTATATGATACCTATCTGCGTTTGGGTGACAGTTATTTTGTGACCAGCGACTATTGGTCCGCCATCGAAACCTATAACAAGGCCTTGGCACTGACCGGTCCCGATAAGGCCTATGCCGCCTACCAAAAGGCGCTAAGTTATGGCTTTGTCGACCGTCGCGAAACCAAGATCGAGGAGCTGCGGACCTTCGCCTCTGCCTATCCGAATACCAGTTTGCGCGACGATGCCCTTTTTGAATTGGCGAATACCTTGGTTTCCGCGGGTCAGGAACAGCAGGGCCTTCAGACCTACGATCGACTCCGACGGGAGTATAGTGGTAGTTCGCTAGTACCCCAGGCGATGGTACGCCAAGGCCTCGTGCATTACAATGCCAACCGCGGCGAACAGGCGTTGGCGGAATTTAAATCCGTCGTGCGTGATTATCCCGACACTCAGGAAGCCGTGCAGGCCGTTGCCACGGCCAAGTTGATCTATGTCGATTTGGGCCGGGTGGACGAGTACGCCGCTTGGGCCAAGAATTTGGATTTCGTCGAGGTCACCGACAGGGAACTGGACAATGCCACCTTCGAATCCGCCGACAAACAGAATCTGGAGGGCAAAAAGGATGCGGCCATAAAAGGATATGAAAATTACATCAAACAGTTCCCGAACGGAATGAATGCCGTAAAGGCGCATTTTAATCTGGCACAGCTTTATTTCGGAAAAGGTCAAAGGGACGAGGCCCTGCCGCACTTCAAGTTTGTGGCCGATACTTCCGGCGGCGAATACGCGGAAAAGTCCCTTGCCCGGGTCTGCGAGATTTATATAGGTAAGGATGACTACGCAAGCGCACTGCCCTATTTACAGCGGTTGGAAGATCAGGCGGATATCCAGCAGAACCGCGTTTTTGCCCAGTCCAATCTTATGAAGGGCTACTACGAACAGCAAAACTATGAGCAGACCTTGACCTATGCGGACAAGGTATTGGCCGTGCCCACTATCGACGACCGCATCAAGAGCGACGCCAAGGTCATGATCGCACGGGCCGCCATTGCTACCGGGGATGAGGCCAAGGCCGAAGCTGCCTACCAAGACGTGCTGAAAATCGCGACCGGGGAAACCGCGGCCGAGGCCCTGTATTACGATGCCTATTTCAAGAACAAGGCACAAGATTACGAAGCATCGAACGCCTCGGTACAAAAATTGGCCAAGGATTATTCCAGTTATAAGGAATGGGGCGGAAAAGGCCTCGTCATCATGGCCAAAAACTTTTACGCCCTCGGCGATGCCTATCAAGCCACGTATATCCTAGACAATGTAATCACCAATTTCAGCCAATATCCCGAACTGGTCGCTGAAGCGAAGTCCGAATTGGCCAGCGTCAAGGCCAAGGAAGCACAAAGCAATTCGTCGATCCAAACGGAGGGGAATTGAGATAGAAAAGAGTGAATAGCCTTGACACGTCACTAGGGTCCGGATGTCAGGTCGAGCGCCTCGATTACGCTTGGCACAGGCGCAGTCGAGACCTCAAAGGGCAGGTACGAATGGACAACTATAAAGAACCTATAAAATGCACAAACAAATAAACTTAATCCTGAACCTGATCTTAATTTTCGGATTTTTCCAGATCACCTTTGCCCAGGAAGACGAAGACCAAGAGGAAACCGACGACATTGGTACCGAGACCGTGACCGTCACCAAGGCCTACACGCCGACGATATCCGATGCGTTTAAGATCAAATCCGTTCCGGTCTTGAACGATTCCATCGTCCTACAAAAGAAAAACATCGAATACAGCATCTATTCGGTACCGGTGGCCTCGACCTTTACGCCCGCAAAGGGCACGGCGACCGCGGTCCAAAAAGAACCGCCACCGGTGCTCTTCAACTCCTACGCCTCGGCAGGTGGGGGCAATCCCGCCAATCTGATGGCCAAATTCTATACGAGCCGGACCCTCGATCGGGAATCGGGATTTACGGTGGGTCTCGATCATAGTTCTTCCGCGGGCGACATCGACGGTGTAGCCCTGAAAAACGTGTATTCCGACACCGAGATAGAAGGTTCGTACATGAAAAGGGACCGTGATTTCGACTGGGGTATCGATATTGGTGCCCAGCACCAGTTGTACAATTGGTACGGCATTCCCGATGGCGTTTTTACCGAGGAGGTAGTGAATTCGATTGAGGAACGCCAGAATTATTTTATGGCCGAGGCAGGTGCCCATATCGACGTCCGCGATGCCTATTTCGAAAATGCGGAACTGCAGTACCGCCGTTTTTGGGATGCCGTTGCCTCGGGCGAGAACCGGGCGGTGTTCAAAACGGGGTTCGCGTTCCCCGTGGCGGAGGAATCCTTTGCGATTAACCTGAAAGTGGATTACGTCAATGGAAATTTCGAGAACGCCAACCTGAACAATGCGACCAACGCCCCGGCCATCCAGTACAGCAACCTACAGGCGGGCATTAACCCGACGCTCCGGTTATTGCGCGACGATTTTTCCCTCAATTTGGGAATCAATGTCGTGTACGGTCTCGATACCGAGAACAGCGATAGCAATTTCTACATCTATCCCGCGGTAACGGCATCCTACCGTCTGGCCGACGAACTGGCCATTGTTTACGGGGGAGTAGAAGGAGAGTTGCAACAGAATTCCTATTACGGTTTTGTGGAAGACAATCCCTACGTGTCCCCAACCCTTACAATCGTGCCGACCGATACCAAGTACGATGGCTATGTGGGACTCAAGGGGCAACTGCTGCCGACGTTGGGCTATAACATTAAGGCATCCTACACGGCCGAGGACCGGAGTCCGCTGTTCAAGCTCAATCCCCAGAACACCTTCCGCACCGATGAAAAGGGATACTATTACGGCAACTCCTTCGAGGTATTTTATGATGATATCAAAACCGTCGGTCTGTTCGGTGAGTTGAATGTCGATGTGAACCGTAATTTTACGCTGGGCATCAACGCGGAATACTATAATTATGCCACCGAAACCGATAACCCCGCTTGGAACCGTCCCGATTTGAAGGGGTCTTTGTTCATGGACTACCAGATCGGTGAAAAATGGTATGCGGGGGCAAACTTGTTTTACGTCGGCGAAAGACAGGATGTGGCGACCCTTGCGGATCAGACGGGAATTCCCTCGAATTTCGAAGCCGAAATCCTGACCTTGGATTCCTTTTTCGATGCCAACGCACACCTCGGATATCGTTGGAACAAACAGCTCTCTCTTTTCGTGAAAGCCGCTAATATCGCCAACAACAACTACCGGCGATGGGCCAACTACCCGGTGCAGGGCTTGCAGATACTCGGGGGATTGACCTACAAGTTCGATCTGTAAAGTACACGGTACCCCGATTTTTTATCAGTAATCCGAATATTCCGTAGGATAGAGCAGTAGCTGGTCCACCTTGTTCATATTGTTTTGGTAATAGGGGTCGTTGGAGAGTTCGTTCCATTTATCCGACGCAAAAAACGCTTTCCATATCGCATCCCGCGTTTCCATGTTCGGGTAAGTGGTCATATACATCAGGTTGGGCATCCGGTCGCCCGAAAGCACCTCCGCATAGAAAACGGCGTTGGCCCCCAAGGCGTCAAAGAGATCGATTTCACCGCCCTTGTTGAACATGGCCACCTTATTGAGATAGGTGGCCTCTGTGGGCGATTCGTAGCTGCGCAGCTCATATACCCTTTCTTTTCTGGGGCCCTCGACCTGCGATGGTTGCATTTGTGGCATTTCGGCAAACGCCCTCATCAAGGTAGAACGGATGCGTTCGTAGGGCGGATCGTCGTATTTGGCTTTGATATACGGCATTCCCTTGGAGACATAGGTTTTATCCTGCAACAACATGGCGTCCAGGTTCTCGAACTGTTTTAAAGAATCAAATGGAATAAGGACAAAAATTTTATTGGCGGTCAAATAACTGCTGGGCCGTAACTTGAACACCCCCACGTTTTCAATTCCAGCCCTTTTTAATGCCGGGAGATAGGCATCCTTCAGGTAGGCATCCATCAGGCTATCCTGCTTTTCGTTAGCCAGGGTATAGGTTTTGAGCTGATAATATTGGCGTCTTTCGTCTTGGGAATATCCACTTGTGGAGACGGCGGTAATCATGATGAGGGCCGTAAGCAGGGCAGAAAATAGGTTTCTCATGGCAATTGGTTTTGTGGTTCCCCAAACTTAGCGAACTTTACATAAAAAAGTACAATTTTCTCCTTTAACGTTAACGGCCGTCCATTATTTATTAAATCCCCGTAACTTGCATTGCCGTGAATACAACCAAGGAATCGTGAATACGAACTGGCATACGGGATTTTCACCCGACTGACTCTAATCGCACAACTACTAAAAATGGACCTAAACCTGGCAGTACTCATCGACGGCGATAATATCCCCTCGGCCTATGTCAAAGAAATGATGGAAGAGATCGCCAAATACGGCAACCCGACCATCAAGCGCATTTATGGGGACTGGACAAACCCCCGCTTGGGGAGGTGGAAGAACATTCTCCTGGAAAATGCCATTACGCCCATTCAGCAATACGGCTATACTCAGGGTAAGAACGCGACGGACTCCGCTATGATCATCGATGCGATGGATATTTTGTATTCCGGCAAGGTCACCGGGTTCTGTATCGTTAGCAGCGATAGCGATTTTACCCGGTTGGCGACCCGGTTGCGGGAAGCGGGCATGCAGGTGTTCGGCATCGGTGAAAAGAAAACCCCGAATCCGTTTATCGTCGCCTGTGACCGGTTCATTTATCTTGAGATATTAAAAAAACCGGAAAACACCGTGTCCGATGCAGTCAACGACCCTTCTACTCCCAAAGACGGCGTCGAAAAGTTTACACCAAAGGATTTGCGGTTTATTGCCACCACAATCGACGATGTGGCCGACGACGATGGTTGGGCCTTTCTAGGCGATGTGGGCGGTCTGTTACAGAAAAAGCAGCCCAATTTCGATGCGCGTAACTACGGGTTTCAAAAGTTAACGCCTTTGCTCGCTTCGATTTCCCATTTCGAGATCGATCGGCGTGAGGATGCCAAGGGACGCAAGAAACTGGTCTACGTAAAGATCAAGGAAAAGAAGCGTCTGCGGTCACGGAAGAAATAAACGGGGGAAGGGATCGATACGGAATACCTGGGATTACAATCCTCCGACGCTGCTAATTTTTTGCTTACATTTAGCGTTAAATCCAAACAGACAAGACATGAAAATAGCAATTAAATTTTACGGATGGCCGGTCGTTTTAATCCTGTTGACCGGTTTTTCGGTGCATGGCAACTTGATAATGACCCCAACAACAATCGAAAACAACGTGTGGACATCGCCGGAAACTATGAAAGACAATCTCGTCGGGGGTTGGAGCTATACCGTCGAAGGTGCTCCCCAAGGCTATGAAAAGGGACTCTTGATGATTATTAGGGACGGCGATGGCTACAAAGTGCAAATACAGGTCGGCGGCGGCACCCTGTTGGGCGAGGACGTAAAGGTCAAGGGCAACACTATTGATTTTGAGGTCATGGTCGAAGGGGGGCGGGTTTCTGTCAACCTTACTGCCAAAGGTGAAACGATTTCAGGAAAAAGCACTTCTTCGGAAGGTTCTTACAACATTGAGGGCACAAAAACCCTTTCGATGGGGTGATTGCAAGGTCCGCAATACGAGCTCAATACTCCAACAAGATGAAAAAAATACTTCCCTTACTGCTACTTTTTTTAGCGGGATGCGGATACGTCAAGGAGAAAGTGGACCTGGTCGTTGTGAACGCCAATATCTATACAGTCGATAAAGGGTTCTCCAAAGCGGAGGCTTTTGCCGTCCACAACGGAAAGTTCGTGGCCGTGGGTACTACGGAAGAAATCCGCGACGCCTTTACCTCCGACCAGCTGGTAAATGCCAACGGGCGTACCATTACCCCTGGACTTATCGATGCCCATTGTCATTTTTATGGATTGGGACTGAACCAACAAATCATTGACCTGACCGGTACCACGAGCTTTGAAGAAGTGCTCGAGCGGGTTGAACAATTCCAACAGGAAAATCAAAGGGACTTTATCCTGGGCCAGGGATGGGACCAGAACGATTGGGAAGTCAAGGAATTTCCCACGCGAAGCGAACTCGATACACTTTTCCCGGATACGCCCGTTGTCCTGCGCCGTATCGACGGTCATGCCATGCTCGTTAACAAGGCTGCATTGGATGCTGCGGGCATAGACTCGAATACCCGGGTAGAAGGCGGGGAAATTGTAAAGGGGGCCATGGGCATTACCGGCGTATTGATCGATAATCCCATGCAACTGATCGATTCCATCACCCCTGCCCCGGATCTGGAAACCCGGATCGAGGCGCTTGAGGATGCCGAACGCATCTGCATGAACAACGGCCTGACCACGGTCAACGATGCGGGACTCGATCGCGCTACCATCGAATTGATAGACAGCCTACAGCAGGCGGGCGCGCTCTCCATCCGCGTATATGCCATGGTAAGCAACACGCCCGAAAACGTGGAGTATTACCTCCATCAAGGTCCGATCAAGACCGATCGGCTGAACGTACGCTCCATAAAGGTTTACGCCGATGGGGCGCTAGGGTCGCGGGGCGCATGTCTCAAGGAACCCTATTCCGACAAGTGGGGCCATTACGGGGCCATGGTCACGCCCATCCACGAAATCGGCGATCTTGCCCGACGGCTTGCGCTATCGGAATATCAAATGAATACCCATGCGATCGGCGATTCCGCCAATGCGGTGGTCTTGCGTACCTACGAGCGCGTTTTACGGGATAGGCCCGATCGGCGTTGGAAGGTCGAACACGCACAGGTCATCGATTCCGTCGATTTCGGGTATTTTGGAAAAAATATCATCCCCTCGGTGCAGCCTACCCACGCCACCAGCGATATGTACTGGGCAAAGGATCGATTGGGAGCCGAGCGTATGAAAGGGGCCTATGCCTACAAGACGCTTCTGGAACAAGCCGGACGGGTCGCCTTGGGTACGGATTTTCCGGTGGAGGATGTAAGTCCCTTTTTGACGTTCTACGCCGCCGTTGCACGGCAAGATCTGGAGGGATATCCCGAAGGGGGATTTCAAATGAAGGATGCCCTGTCCCGCAAGGAAGCCCTTAGGGGAATGACCATTTGGGCCGCCTACTCCAATTTTGAGGAAGATGAAAAGGGAAGTATCGAAGTAGGCAAGTTCGCCGATTTCGTGATTTACGATAAGGATATCATGAAGGTGCCGATCGAGGAAATCCCTACCGTCAAGGCCGAACAGACGTTTATCAACGGGAAGACACGGTAGTCAAAATCGGGGGATAAAAAAATCGCAATCGCGCAATAAAAAACCGAAGCGAAGCGCCTCGGTTTTTTATTATAGCGGTTTCAGGCAATGTGTTTTAGCCCTTCACGGTAATCGGCACGGCAATCCGGGTTTTCTCCCAACCCATGACCATATCCACACCTTTTTCCGCATCCTTAAAAGCGATTGAAAATTCTTCCAACGCTTGTGCATCGGACCCGTTTGGAACCTTGACACGCGCCACATCGGCACTTTCATCATAAGAGTAAGACCCCCATTGGTTCAGGTTCTTGTTCAAAACAACCGTCCATTCCTCTTCCCCGGGAATAGTGAATAGGGAATACGAGCCCGCCTTGATATCCTTTCCACCAAAATTTACATCCTTATAAAATGTAATTTCCGTGGCCTCGTTGGCACCGGTACGCCACACTTTTCCGACAGGCGCCAGCTCCGAAAGGGAGCGACCTTTCAATTGGGGCCGACTATAGATGACACGGATTATCTTGTCTGCATTTTGATGATCGGTGGGATAGGCGGCGATATCCATGGGACTTTTGTCCAATCCACTAAATTCCTGGGCAACGGCCTGTGTCGAAAAGGCCATTGTCAATGCCATAAAGGCGATAGTACTTATTTTTTTCATAGTTGTGTATTTAACCCGTTTGGTATGCAAGGTTTACTTATTTCCGCTAAATCTAATGTGATATCCTCATATTCCCTGCTAAAAAGTCGTTAAATTTTTCTTTTCTTACAAATTATCCGTTACCTATAGCTTTTTCATTCCAAAAGGTGACAATCTGTTCTAAAAAACGGTTAATACATTATAATAAATAAGTAATAATCAATTATGAGTTTTATAATAGAAGCATAAAGTAGATATTTGCCTATAATTTAAATGTAAATTTAGGGTTATGTGTGGAATTGTTTGTGAGTTTGATATAAAGGAAAGTAGTGAGGTACTGCGACCGCAGTTGTTGGAAATGTCCAAAAAAGTAAGGCACCGCGGTCCCGATTGGAGCGGTATCTATGCCGATGACAAAGCCGTTATGGCCCATGAGCGGTTGGCGATCGTCGACCCGGCATCCGGCAAACAGCCTTTATTCAGTCCCGATAAAAAACTGGTACTGGCCGCCAACGGTGAAATCTATAACCATAGGGAATTGCGCAAACAGTTCGAGGGAGCGTACGATTTTCAGACGGAATCGGACTGTGAGGTCATCTTGGCCCTGTATCAAAAGAAGGGAGCGGATTTTCTGGACGAAATGAACGGTATTTTTGGTTTTGCCATTTACGATACGGAGCGGGATGAATATTTTATCGCCCGTGACCATATGGGCATTATCCCTTTATATATAGGATGGGACCGGCACGGCACCTTCTACGTGGCCTCTGAATTGAAGGCTTTGGAAGGTACCTGTACTAAAATAGAGCTTTTTCCTCCCGGTCATTATATGCACAGCGGCGATGGGGAACTGAAAAAATGGTATGCGCGGGATTGGATGGAATACGATGCCGTAAAGGATAACGAAACGAGTATACGGGCCATCCGGGAAGCACTTGAAGCAGCGGTACATCGCCAATTGATGTCCGATGTGCCCTATGGCGTGTTGCTTTCCGGGGGATTGGATTCCTCCGTCACTTCGGCCATCGCCAAAAAATATGCCCAGAAACGCATCGAATCCGACGATACTGCCGATGCCTGGTGGCCGCAGCTGCACTCCTTTTCCGTGGGACTGGAAGGGTCGCCCGATCTCGCCGCCGCGCAAAAGGTGGCCGCGCATATCGGTACGGTACACCACGAGATCAAGTTTACGATACAGGAAGGTCTTGATGCCATCAAGGATGTAGTGTACAATCTGGAAACCTATGACATTACTACAATCCGTGCATCGACCCCGATGTACCTGATGGCGCGGGTCATAAAATCCATGGGCATTAAAATGGTACTTTCGGGAGAGGGTGCGGACGAACTTTTCGGAGGATACCTCTATTTCCACAAAGCGCCGAATGCTAAGGAATTCCACGAGGAGACCGTACGGAAATTGAGCAAACTTCACATGTACGACTGCCTACGGGCCAACAAATCCCTCGCCGCCTGGGGCATCGAGGGCCGGGTGCCGTTCTTGGACAAGGAATTTATGGATGTCGCCATGCGCATCAACCCGCAGGACAAGATGATCAACGGCGAGCGTATGGAAAAATGGGTCGTGCGCAAGGCCTTTGAGGATTACCTGCCCGAAAGTGTCGTCTGGCGCCAAAAAGAACAGTTCTCCGACGGGGTGGGTTACAGCTGGATCGATACCCTAAAGCAAATCGTCAACGAAGAAGTATCCGACGAACAACTGGCCAACGCCAGGTTCCGGTTCCCCTTGCAGACCCCGACCTCGAAAGAGGAGTTTTATTACCGTTCCATCTTCGAATCCCACTTCCCCTCCGACGCTGCGGCGCTCTGCGTGCCACAGGAAGCATCGGTGGCCTGCAGTACCCAGATCGCTTTGGATTGGGACGAGGCCTTTAAGAACATGAACGATCCATCGGGACGGGCAGTGGCACGGGTCCATTCCGATGCTTACGAGAAGTAGTTCGGAAGCATACCAAAACGCGGGCTTTTTTCTAAAACTTTACAGCGCTTCCGACCTATGATTTTTCCACATTTTTTGTTGATAACTTCGAAGGTTAATACTATCCCAAAACCCTATATTCCATAGGGTTTTCCGTATATTTGTAGGATTGCGAGATCGCGTAGCGCAACAACCTTGAATTACTATGAGTGAACAACCGAATAACGACGACGAATTGAAGGGGAAAAACGGAGAAGGCAAAGCCCCAAAGGACGAAACCAGCATCCCAAAAGTCCCGGAAGACCACAACATCGTACCCAAAGTCCCACAAGACCAAAATATCGTACCCAAAGTCCCAATCACACCCCCC
>DASSWC010000250.1:0-6744 GCA_035705395.1 Pricia sp.
TCCAAAACTCCGCCATCAGTTTTTCAGTATGTGTCGACAACCGTTTCGGTCGGCTGCAGGAATTATTGAAGCTTTTAACAAGCCGCTTCAATGTGGTCTATCACGAAGGGGTATCGCTGTATACCATCCGGCATTTTGACGAAAAGGCCATTGCATCCCTACAGAACGGACATGAAATCTTGCTGGAACAGCGTGGGAAGGAGACGCTGCAACTGGTTGTAAAATAACCTGTGGCAGGCGTGGCCGAAATGTTAAAATGGGTTCCGCCTCTGGTCATTTTGCTATCTTCGCCTTTACCTAACCGTAGAAGAATTATGGGTCTCGTGACCGCAAAAGAGGTGGCCAAAGCAACGAATCTTGATAGATTCGGGGCCCTCGGCACCTTTCTGGCCTGGTCTTTTCTGAGGGTCACTAAAATCTCCAAAATGAACCGGCGCTATGACAAGATCAGCCATCTTGACGGCCGCGCTTTTCTCGATGCCGTACTCGAACAGTATGAAATCGACTATGAAATTCCCTCGGGCGATCTAAAACGCCTGCCCAAGGAAGGACCTTACATCACGATAAGCAACCACCCGCTCGGTGGGATGGACGGCATCCTTTTGTTAAAACTAATGCTGCAGCACCGCTCCGATTACAAGGTGATGGCCAATTTTTTGTTGCAGCGTTTTGAACCGCTGGCCCAGTATATATTTCCTGTAAATCCCTTTGAAGGCCGCAAAGAGGCCAAGAGCAGTCTGGCCGGTTTTAAGCAGGCGATGCTACATTTGAGGGAAGGACATCCTGTCGGGGTGTTTCCGGCGGGCGAGGTCTCGACCCGCAAAGAGGGAAATCTGGTCGTTGACAAAGCTTGGGAGATGGCGGCGATCAAGCTCATCCGAAAGGCCGAAGTTCCTGTGGTACCTATCTATTTTCACGCCCGAAACAGTCCCCTGTTCTATCGATTGGCGCGGATAAGCGACACTTTTAGGACGGCCAAATTGCCTTCGGAGGTCTATTCCCAGCGCTTTAGACCCATTAAGATCCGCATCGGACAGCCTATTTCGGTGGATGTGCAAAAAGAACAGAAAACATTGGAGGAGTATACGGAGTTGCTGCGCCGAAAAACCTATATCCTGTCGCATGCCTACCAAAAGGGACGCTTGATCGACCACCTGCCCACAAGCTTAAAACTTCCGAAACAACCCCGAAAGATTGCCAAAGCCATACGTAGCGAACTCATTGAGGGCGAGATTGAAAAATTGGTCGAAAAAGATAGGCGCATGCTGCAGAGCAAAAACTACGAGGTGTTTTTGGCCCCGGCCGACGAGATGCCGTTTACCTTACAAGAAATCGGTCGTCAGCGCGAGGTCACCTTTCGGGAAATTGGGGAAGGCACCAACAACTCCATCGATATTGACAAGTTCGACGCCTATTACTACCATATGTTTTTGTGGGACAACGAGGCGAAGGTTATCGCCGGGGCCTATCGTATGGGCTTCGGATCCGAAATCTTCGCCCAATACGGCATCAATGGTTTCTATCTACAGGACCTTTTTCGTTTCGAGCCCGAACTTTTTCCCATGATGCGGCAATCCATCGAAATGGGTCGGGCCTACATCATGAAGGAATACCAACAAAAACCCATGCCGTTGTTTTTGTTGTGGAAGGGCATCGTACACACCACGTTGCGGCATCCGGAACACAAATACCTGATCGGTGGGGTAAGCATCAGTAACCAATTCTCGAACTTCTCGAAATCGCTGATGATCGAGTTTATGAAGAGCCACTATTGGGATCCCTACGTGGCGCAGTACGTACGTCCCAAAAAGGAATTTAAGGTCAAATTACAGGATGCGGATAAGGAATTCGTTTTCGATGAGACCCAGGCCGACCTCAACAAGTTCGACCGTATGATTGACGAGGTCGAACCAGGCAGTCTTCGCCTACCGGTCTTGATCAAAAAATACATCAAACAGAACGCCAAGGTAGTCGCTTTCAATGTCGACCCATTATTTAACAATGCGGTAGACGGGTTGATGTACATTAAGATTTCGGACTTGCCCGAAAGCACCGTAAAACCCGTTATGGAAGAATTTCAGGCGGAATTGGAGCGGAAGTTTGTGGAGGCACGGCAACAGGGGGAGAATTCTTGATGCAATACGTTAAATATTGGGGACGTAGCCAGGGCTACTGCTTCAGTTCCGTGACAACGAAGTTTTCACAAAAAGCCTTGATTTCATTTCTGGTCCTTTCAAACGCCGTATGTTTTTCCTTTTCCGTTCCGACGAGCTTTGAGGGGTCAAAAAAATTCTGGTGGATACGCCGGGCGTTTTTCGAGGGAATAAAAGGACAATTTTCTTTGGCATGATCACAGACGGTAATAATATAATCCCATTCAATACCGACGTATTCATCGATATGGTTTGAGGTATGGCCCGATATGTCGATGCCATCCTCCGCCATAATCGCTACGGCACCGGAATTAAGTCCATGCGTCTCGATGCCCGCACTGTAGATATGGGCTCGCTGGTGTTGGAGTTTTGCGAGATATCCGTGTGCTATTTGACTGCGGCATGAATTTCCGGTGCAGAGTACTAAAATGTTTTTCATAGTGGTATTTCCTTTTAGCAACACCCTCCTCCTGGAGTGCAACATGCTTCCGTCCTGACGTCCGCGGTAACGGGTAAACCACAGGTCTCTTTCGCCTTGCAGTCCGTCTTTTCCACACTTAATTTCAAGATGAGGTTATTAGCATCGATTGCATGGTCGTTTACGAAGAGTTGGGCCGTATGGAAATTTCGATTGCTGTATTCGAACTTCACCTCCGCCTCTTTTTCCATGGTTTTAAGGCTATCGACCTTTTTGAGGATCCCCAAAGCCTTGGAAGCGGACATGTAGGTCTGGGCATCCGACTCATTCGGACCTTCCCAAAGCTGGATCACGGTCTGTTTCCAGAAATCGGTTCCCGCACCGCAGTCGACCGAGTCGACGGAAATGTTCTTTACTTCCGTAATGTGGTAATCAGGGGCAACAAAATGCCCGGGGCGATATTCAAAAAGGAGGTTCCGGTCCGTATGCTGCTCCAACAGCGCTAAAAATTCTTTTGTTTTCATGGATTTTGTTTTCGTGAATGTCAACAGCAGTTCTGATTTATTTTATTAAAAAAGGAATTGAAAAGTCCCTGTAATTCTTCCCATTTCTCCTTATTTATACAATAGCAAAGGTTCTTGCCTTCAAAAGTACCTTTCAGCAGACCGATTTTCTTGATTTCGTTCAAATGCTGAGAAATTGTGGGCTGCGATAAACCGATGACATTGACCAGGTCGTTACAGATACAGCCTTCCTGCCTACTGATGTAGTGCAATATGGCGACGCGTGCAGGATGTGCCAACACCTTTGCTGTCAGGGCCAAGGAATTCTGCGGTATTGTATAAATCTCTGTTTTGGTTGCTCCCATGTTTTAACTTTTGGAAATGGCAGGACGGTCGGCATAAATTAAATTGTAATATTGCAATATTACGATAATACCTGTAAATAAAAAAGCCGAAAGCAAAAAACTTTCGGCTTTTATTTTAGAACCATGGCTTCTGCCCCACTTGATAGGTGTTGTAAAACTCCGCATCGGTCTTGGTCAGGTAGATGATGCCTTCGATCAGGCCGATTAAGCCGGGAATCCAGACGAATAACAGGCCCAATCCGAAAAAGCACATCAAGACATACGATATCAAGGTGATTCCGAGTAAGATCAATCCTTCTTTTTGGTAGCCCAAAATAAATTTATGTATACCGAGCGAGCCTAAAATGATGGCTAAAATTCCGGCTAAAATTTTTTTGTTTTCCCCGCCGGCCCCTCCAAAAGCTTCCCTGGCACCTTCGCTAAATTCATTGGCGGTCTTTTTGGCGCCTTCCCCGAATTCGTTCGCGGCTTTTTTGGTATCATCGGCAAATTTCTTGGAAGATTCCTTGGCCCTATCGCCAAATTTGTCTGTTTTTTTATTGTCCTTGTCGAAAGGCCCTTCCGGGTCCTCGCCGAATTTTCTGTTATCTTCTGACATTTTAGAGGGTTTTAGTGGTTATGACCTTGTTTGAAAGGTTTAAGGGAACGCGTAAATTTAATGGAACGCGTAAATTAAACCTTCTAAATGTAGCAAATATTCGGTTATAATCACACTATTTATAATTAACTAAACGGATAAACCCAATGAAACCATTTTTGGGCGTAAGCAGCTCTTGCCCTTAGCAAAATTCCGCCTTGATTTTATCCACGATAGTTAGGGCCAGTTTTTCGAGGCTCTCAACCGTCCAACCCGCGATGTGGGGGGAAAGGATGACGTTTTCGGCCTGCATCAAATATTGAAAGGCCTCGGGGAGTTTCTCGGTTGCACCGGAAGTGCCTTCGACCACACCAGAAGCGACCTCGGCTGGATCAGAAGTGCCTTCGACCGCATCATCGAGTCGGCGGTTTGCGCCTTCAGCGGTTCCGGTTCCTGCCAGACCTTGGGGCAGGCTTGAAACGGCAGTATCCTTGAACATATTCTCGAAAGACGATTTTTCGTATTCCAAAACATCCAATCCCGCGCCCAATATTTTGCCCGATTTAAGGGCGGCCACTAGATCTTCGGTAACCACGCACTTTCCCCGGGCGGTGTTCAACAGCCAAAACGGGTGCTGGAATTTCGCTATGGATTCGGAATTGATCATACCCATCGTATTCTCCGTTTGCGGAACGTGAAGACTCAGTACCTCGGTACGGTGATATAGTTCTAAAATCCCTACTTGGCGGGCATTTTCATCGCCGACGCCGCCTTTGATGTCATAGCAGATGACCTCGTGGACATCAAAACCACGAAGTGTTTTGGCGAAGGCCTTGCCCATGTTTCCGTAGCCGATAATCCCTACGGTCTTTCCTTCCAGTTCGACACCTCGGTTGCCCTCGCGGTCCCATTTGCCGGAACGTACCTCCCGATCCGCCTTGTTCAGGTTGTTGAAAAGCGATAGCAGCATACCCAACGTATGTTCGCCCACGGCATTTCGGTTGCCCTCGGGTGCGGCAGCCAAGAAGATTCCGTGCGCTTCGGCATGGCGGATATCGATGTTTTCGAGTCCCGCGCCCAGCCGTCCGATAAACTTTAGGTTCTCAGCCCGGTCCAAAAATTCGCTATCAATGGTGAACCGGCTTCGGATGATAAGTCCCTCGTACTCGTGGATTTTTTCTTCGATTTCCTGTTTTGACGAGGTGTAGTCCTCGTCGTTTTGAAAGCCAAGTTTTGTGAATCGCTCTATGAGCAGGGGATGGTTTTTGTCTAGGTGGAGAACCTTCATAAAACAATATCTAGGTATAACAACTTTTTCTTCGGGCATTCAAAAATACAAAGATTTCCGGCCAAGGTGTAGGCACGGATAACGACATCCTTACAACACCATCAGATTACACCCCCGAACATCGGAATGGTCGAAACGGCCCAGAATCTCGAAATGGCCGTCCGAATGCATTCTTCCCAGGTCCTGCGTGGCTATAAAGGCGCAGGAGTTGACATTGGCCAGGTCGATAACGTTGATGCCGCCGGTCTTTCCGGTAGGTCGATAGGTTAAGGGGTCTTCGGTATCCCGGATAAGGACTTTCATCCACGTCGGGGTTTCGAAGCGACCGTTTCCTTTGGAGTAGGCCTGCGATAAAAGTTCGGTCATGCCGTATTCGGAGTGTATCCGGTCGACGTGGAAAGCGGATTTCAGAATGTGGTGGAGTTCTTCGCGTATCAGCTCCCTGCGACGCCCTTTCATCCCTCCGGTTTCCATAATTATGGTATGTTCGAGTTCAATGGGATATTTTTCTGCCATATCGAGTAGGGCAAAGGATACCCCGACCAATAAGGTTTTTGTCCCCATGGATTCCAAGCGCATTAGCGTCTCCCGCAATTTCGCTAGGTCGTTCAGAAAAAATCCGCTTTCGGGATGTCGGCTTTTCTGGATGAGATCGTCGACCATATAGATAAGGGAAGAACCTTTTCGTTCGAGATAGGATGGAAGTAGGGCCAGCACGCAATATTCCGCTATTTCGCCATAAAAATGGGCAAAGGCCTTCCGGAAGCTCTTTTCGTAGAGGTTAATGTCGCTTACCAAATGCCTGCTGGTCGGGCTTCCTGTGGTGCCGCTGCTCGTGAATACGGTTTCGATAGTTTTTCCGTTGGATATAATCTCCTTTGATTTAAAAAATCCGATCGGTAAAAAGGGGATATCCGTAAGTTGGCCTACGTCTTCGGGTTTCTTGCCCAAATGACTGCAAAAATCACGATATACGGGATTAATGTCATACTGCATCCTGAAAATGGCCAGTGCGGTTTCTTCGAACTCCGTCGCCGTGCTAATGTTAAAAATGCTATCAGTATCCATATTCTTCTGAACCCAAATCCAACCGTCCGATCGTGAACTTCGCAAATGTAACCATATCCAGTATTCCAAAAAATAACCCCATACCCTTCACAAATGTTAATTTTGTTAGCACCTTGACCAAGTCGATTGTAAAACCGTACTAAATGGTAGCACAAAACCAGTCCACGATTTGGCTATGGCCTTCAAACCCCGTAAATTGCAAAAATGGCGTTGTAATCAATAACGCTTTTTAATGTAAAAAACGAAGTCACTCGGCTTCGGCAAAACTTTAGGTATGAGCAAAGTAAAAAAAGACGACACCGTAAAAGTACACTACACCGGAAAATTGATCGATGGGCAGGTATTTGACAGTTCCGTCGAGCGCGGCGAACC
>DASSWC010000251.1:0-5210 GCA_035705395.1 Pricia sp.
AGAGCTGCAATACCCATAGAAGGCCGGTATATTTGAAAGCTAAAACCATTATATTCAGGGTTTTTGCCGCAAAGTTGGACAGGCTGCGCCAGTATGTGGCCCCGATGGTCTTCGGGATAATTTCGGAGGCGACCAGAATCAGTACGGTCATGATGGTTGAAACGACGCCTATCATAAGGTCTTCGGTAAATGTTACCCCGAACACCGTTCGCTCCGTAGTACTGTAGAGTTCGGCATAGACGACCTTGGCCTGAACCCCTACCAAAATTGCGCCCACCGTATGTGCTACGGTATTCAAGGTCAGAATAGCGATAAGAGGCTGGTCCACATCTGCTTTCAGCCTTTCCAATACAAGCGCGTATACCTTGCCGTCCTTCTTCTTTACATTGATAAAGGTCGGGGTAACGCTCAATAACACCGCCTCAAGTACCGAACATAAAAAAGATAAAAAAATTGAAATAAGTGCGTAAAAAATGAGTAAACCCATGGAGAGGTGTTTCGTGCTAAAGTAATGAAAATTAAGCAGGGTTGAAATTCGATTTCCCATATTCCGAATCCCAACCTTTTATCTTCAGGTTTTGATCCCAGATGTATAATCAACTTCCGAAATCGCCCTGACACAGTAGGTTATCGCTCTATAGCGTGGTAAAACACCTGTTGTACTGCCGATCGGATGTTCAGGTCGTACAGTTTTTGATGGTCACGTGTAGGATAGACCCGGTTGGAAAGAAAAATATACACCAATTGGTTTACGGGGTCGGCCCAGACAAACGTACCCGTAAAACCGCTGTGCCCGAAGCTTTGGGCGCTTACTTCAGGGGCGGGATAGGATTTGTCTAGGGGCAAGGTATCGTTGCCCAGAAGTGGTTTATCAAATCCCAGGCCTCGGCGATTGTCATTTTCGGGATATTGCACTTTGATAAATTCCCTGACCGTGTCTTCGGAAAGATAGCGATTGCCGTCGTAAACACCGTACTGCATATACATTTGCATAAGTTTGGCCAAATCCCTAGCGGTGGCAAATAGGCCCGCATTGCCTGAAACTCCTCCCATCAACGAAGCGGTTTCATCGTGTACCCAGCCCTGCGTCAGGGTATGCCGAAAAATAGTATCCATTTCGGTAGGGACGATCTTGTTGGAAAAATCTTTGGTGCTGGGCCGAAACCCCATGGTAGGTACGCCCAGGGGCAGATAGAAATTCTTTTGCAAATAGTATTCATACGAATCCCCCGTGAGCTGTTCAATAAGCCTCGGAAAAATAAGAAAGGTGAGTCCGGAATACTTATATTCCTTTTCCTCGGAAACCTCGGAGCGGTCGATCATGCGGTATATCTTCCGGTTGAAGCGGTCCTTGACATAGAGTCCTTCAAAAGCTTGATGACGGAACCGGTTGTTGGGTTCCGACTTGACAAACCGGCGCTTTAGATTCCCGTTCTTTTTGATGACATTGTTGAGAAACATGATATAGGGAATAAGTCCCGCTTGGTGCGCCAAGATTTCCCGCAACGTAATATCCTTCTTGTCTTTTTTTCCTTGCCAACGCTTCCAATAGTCGCTAAAGGGTCGGTCGAGGTCCAGTTTGCCTTCGTCGACCAATTTCATGAGTGCGGGCAAGGCCGCGGCAATCTTGGTAACGGAGGCCAGATCGAAAAGATCGTCGGTAGATGTGGGCTGAAGGCTATCGTAGGTATGGTAGCCGTACGCTTCCTCAAAAATGATCTTTCCCTGTTTGGCGACCAGTACAACGGCACCGGGAAAAGCTTCCTTTTTTATACCGCTTGTCATTATCGAATCTACCTTGGTGTGGATATAGGTGTAATCCATACCGACATCCGACGGATCGGCGTAGACGAGGGCATCTTGGGGTACTAGGTCCAATACTATGGAAGAACCCAATTCCATTGCAGATTCTTTGACTGCTAAGGTATCTTCCTGCGAAAGGGCGGTATTAAAAAATAAACCAACTAGAATTAAAACTATATTTTTCATAAAAAGTAAACTACCCCATCAACCGGACGGCATTCTTTGCAAAATAACTCGCAATGATATCCGCCCCCGCCCTTTTGATGGAAATCAACTGCTCCATCATCACCGCATCGTGGTCGAGCCATCCTTTTTCGGCCGCGGACTTTAACATCGCGTACTCACCACTTACCTGGTATACGGCGATCGGAACCTCGACCGCATTACGGATTTCGCGAACGATATCCAAATAGCATAGTCCCGGTTTGACCATCACGATATCGGCGCCTTCCTCGATATCCATTTTCGCTTCCTTTAAAGCTTCCAAGCGGTTGGCGGGATCCATTTGGTAGGTCCGTTTGTCCTTGGGTACGTCTTTTTGGTCGACGGGGGCGGAATCCAGAGCCTCGCGAAAGGGGCCGTAGAAGGCGCTGGCATATTTTGCGCTGTAGGCCATAATGCCGGTGTCAGTAAGTCCCTCATCCTCCAGGGCTTCACGAATGGCAAGGATACGTCCGTCCATCATATCGCTGGGAGCCACGAAATCGGCGCCGGCCTTGGCGTGTGCAACACTCATTTCAGCCAAAATTTCCGAGGATTCATCGTTGATAATCCGCCCGTTTTTAACGATACCGTCATGTCCGTACGACGAGTACGGGTCCAAGGCCACATCAGTCATGACCAGCATATCGGGACAGGCGTTCTTGACTGCCTTGACGGCCAACTGCATAAGCCCGTTGGCGTTTAATGCCTCCGAGCCCCGGTTATCCTTTAGGTCGTCGGGTACCTTTACGAAAAGCAGCACGGAGCAGAGGCCCATTCCCCATAATGCTTTCACCTCCTTTTCAAGATGGTCCAAGCTTAGGCGGTAATAATCGGGCATGGATGGGATGGCTTCCTTTACCCCCTTTCCCTCTACCACAAAAAGCGGTACCAAAAAATCGCTGGGGGTCAGAAGGGTCTCGCGTACTAGAAGCCGGATGGCGTGATTGGTCCGTAATCTTCGGTTTCGTTGTAATGGAAACATGGCTTGTGTTTGGGTTTCTTTTGATTGGATTTCAAAGTTACTCAATATGCATGGGACCAACGGTATCATTGGGCCTCATTTCGCTGCGGCACTCGATAATCTGCTGCAAGGCACGTCCGTGCCCGTAACTGGCCCAGAGTCCAATATCCTTTTCAATGTGCTCTGGATCCCCGTCGGCGTCGATATATTTTCTGAGGGAAGTTATCGCTTCATCCTCAAAGGAATCAATTTTTAGAAGGGAACCCTTTCCTGGAATGGTGTAGGCATCTTCGTAATCGTAACAAACCACCAAGACCGTATCGCCGGTGCCGAGGCCGGATCCATAAAAGCAATCGGTAGTCACGAATCTTTGGCCTTTATAGGTGCTTTCGCCCAGTTCCTTGATTTTAAAGACCCTTTCGATAGTGATAGTGCCCTTTTGCGGTGTGTAGAGCGGTCCCGCTTCATTGGTAGGTGGTTTGAGGTTGGTGACTACGCCCGAAAAAACCAACGAAAGTTCCTGGCCGCAATTGCCGATAAAGGGTCCGGCTTCGGGCCACCAGTAAGTGTAGCCGACATGTAGGGTGTCGAGCATAAATTCGATTTCGATATCGCTTTTTCGGTTTACGCCCAATTGGCACGATGATACGGAGAGCATACCTAAAAGCCCCGATGCCAGCACCAACGGCCTAGCCCATTTAACCACGATAGACAACGCTGGGTTTGTCGCTACTATACCCATTTTCTGGGATTTTTAAGGACTTCCAATAACTTCTCTTCCTCGCTCCCCACCTGTACCCGATGGTCGTACCTCCATTGCACAAAGGGCGGTAGGCTCATTAAGATACTCTCGATACGGCCATTGGTCTTTAGGCCGAAGAGGGTGCCTTTGTCGTGGACCAGGTTGAACTCGACATAGCGTCCGCGGCGGATTTCCTGCCAGTCCCTTTGTTCCTGGGTATAAATTGCATCTTTACGTTTTGATACAATCGGTATATAACTATTAAGAAAGCTATCCCCGATTTCGGTCACGAAATTATACCAATCATTCAAATCCATCCCGACGGTGGCTCTGCAGTAATCGAAAAAGAGTCCCCCAATGCCCCGTGCTTCGTTCCGGTGCCCGTTCCAGAAATAGGCGTCGCATTGTTTTTTGTACCGGGCATAAAACTCCGGGTGGTGGGTATCACAGGCCGTTTTGCAAACGGAATGAAAATGTACGGCATCTTCCTCGAACAAATAGTAGGGCGTCAGATCCTGTCCGCCGCCAAACCACTGATCCACGATCTTCCCTGTTTTACCGTACATCTCAAAATACCGCCAGTTTGCGTGTACCGTTGGCACCATGGGGTTCCGGGGATGCAACACCAAGCTTAGGCCACAAGCGAAGAAATCGGCGTCTTCAACCCCAAAATAGGCCTGCATACTCTGTGGAAGTTCTCCGTGCACCGCGGAAATGTTGACGCCTCCCTTTTCGAAGACCCTACCGTTCTCGATAACCCGTGAACGCCCGCCGCCGCCTTCCTGCCGTTCCCACAGGTCTTCGCGGAACTTCGCCCCGCCGTCTACCTTCTCAAGTCGGTCAGTGATGGTGTCTTGCAGGGTTTTTAGGTAGGTATGGAATTTGTCCTTCATTGCAATAGTATTGGGCATCTAGGCTAGTGGTGGAGGTTGATGTTTATGATTGACGCACACATCATACATCTATTTTCGCCACTCCTTCACCGCATCCACAAACGCCTTCGCATTTTCTACGGGAATGTTGGGTAGAATACCGTGCCCAAGGTTTACCACATACCTATCCTTTCCGAATTGGTCGATCATTTGGTGTACCATCCTTTTGATATCCGCCGGCGGCGAAAGCAATCGCGCGGGGTCGAAATTGCCTTGTAGGGTAATATTACCCCCGGTCATGTTACGGGCATTCTGGGGAGAGCACGTCCAGTCAATCCCTAGCGCCGACGCTCCGGAGCGGGCCATTTCGCCCAGCGCGAACCAACATCCCTTTCCGAATACGATTACGGGGGTCTCCCCTTTCAAGGCGTCGATAATCTGCTGGATGTACTGCCACGAAAACTCCTGGTAATCGAGGGGTGACAGCATGCCACCCCATGAATCGAAGACCTGTACGGCATCAACCCCTGCCTTGACCTTTGCCTTTAAGTAGGCGATGGTCGTATCGGTAATTTTTTGCAGCATGTCATGGGCGGCCGCGGGTTGGGTAAAACAAAATTCCTTGGCC
>DASSWC010000252.1:0-26658 GCA_035705395.1 Pricia sp.
ATCGTAAAACAGCGTTTCGACGAGGTTTCGGACCTGATCATACAGCCCGAAATAATTGCGGACCAAAAACGGTATGTGGAGCTGACCAAGGAATATTCCGACCTCAAGGAGCTGGTGGAAAAGCGGGACCGGTATATTGCCCTGACCGACAACATAAAGGAAGCGGAGGAAATCATCGCCGACGGCAGCGATCCCGAAATGCTCGAAATGGCCAAAATGCAGATGGAGGAGGCCAAGGCAGAACTGCCTCGGCTGGAAGAGGAGATCAAAATGATGCTTATTCCAAAAGATGCCGAAGACGCCAAGGATGTAGTGGTCGAAATCCGTGCCGGAACAGGCGGGGACGAGGCCAGTATCTTTGCCGGCGATCTCTTTCGGATGTACACCAAATATTGCGAAAGCAAAGGCTGGAAGACGAATGTCATCGACCTGAACGAGGGTACAAGCGGGGGTTATAAAGAGATCCAGTTCGAGGTCAACGGAAAGGATGTGTACGGCACCCTCAAATTCGAGGCCGGGGTACACCGGGTACAGCGTGTACCGCAGACGGAGACCCAAGGCCGGGTGCATACCAGTGCCGCCACGGTGATGGTTTTGCCGGAAGCGGAGGATTTCGATGTACAGATCGACCCCAAGGACGTTCGTATCGATTATTTCTGTTCCTCCGGCCCGGGCGGGCAATCGGTCAATACCACCTATTCCGCCGTCCGGTTGACCCACGAGCCAACGGGACTCGTAGCCCAGTGCCAGGATCAAAAATCACAGCATAAGAACAAGGAAAAAGCTTTTAGGGTATTGCGTTCGCGCCTGTACGACCTTGAACTGGCCAAAAAACAGGAAGAGGATGCCGCGAAACGGAATTCCCAGGTCAGCAGCGGCGACCGTTCTGCCAAGATCCGCACCTATAACTATCCCCAGGGCCGGGTGACCGATCATCGTATCGGACTTACCCTCTACGATTTGCCAAATATCATCGATGGCGACATCCAAAAAATTATCGACGAACTGAGCTTGGTGGAGAACACCGAGAAGCTGAGGGAGGCGTCGGAGGTGTTTTAGAAAAGGTTTATGAGTTTAGAAGTTTATGCGTAATGACTACCTCACACCTCGTTGAACAAATCCATAAAAAGCAATCCTTTCTCTGCATCGGTTTGGATACCGACTTGGAAAAGATCCCGCAACACCTGCTTGAAGAAGAAGACCCCATTTTTGCCTTTAACAAGGCCATTATCGATGCCACCCATCATTTGTGCGTGGCCTACAAGCCCAATATTGCCTTTTATGAGGCCTATGGAATATCGGGATGGAGAGCCCTGGAAAAGACCATAGCCTATCTCAACAAAAATCATCCGGATATTTTTACGATTGCCGATGCCAAGCGCGGGGATATCGGAAATACTTCTACACGGTATGCCAAGGCCTTCTTTGAAGATCTTCAATTCGATTCGGTGACCGTGGCCCCCTATATGGGCAAGGATTCCGTAGAACCTTTTTTGGCCTTTACCGACAAGCATACCATCTTGTTGGCCCTGACCTCGAACGAGGGGGCTTATGACTATCAAATGAAACGGGTCGATGGCAGGCCCCTATTTCAAAGGGTACTGGAAATTTCGAAAACCTATAAAAACGCGACGAACCTAATGTACGTGGTAGGGGCAACGCAAGCGGAATATCTTCGGGAAATCCGAAAAATCGTTCCCGAGAGTTTTTTGTTGGTGCCGGGGGTGGGTGCCCAAGGGGGTAGTCTGGAAGTGGTGTGCGAACATGGGATGAACAAGCAGGTAGGCCTACTCGTAAATAGTTCAAGGGGAATCATTTATGCTTCGAAAGCCACCAATTTTGCGGAAGCTGCATCCGTCAAGGCTGCGGAGCTACAAAACCAAATGGCCCTTGCACTGGCCAGGATGGAGCGGAACTAAGGAAATCTTTACTTCACCAGGTTCTCCAATAATTTCTGGATTTTCTTCGCTTTCAATTCAAAGAATTCCACCAATTTAGCGTCGGTATATTCCATATTGCTCGCCTTATCCAAAAAATTCTGGTACTGGTACTCCAATAACACAATCACATTGCTATTCGCGGTCATCGGGGTAACGCTTCCTACTTTACAATACTGCTTTTCCATAGTATAATTAATCAACTATAAATATACGGTATAGAATGGTCTTTGGATGACAAGGATCGTTATAGAATGTTAAAAATCGGTCGAATTAATGATTTCTTAACGATAGGATGCGAAAATAAAAAAAACCGGTGCTCCCACCGGTTTTAAACTAACTAACTCAAAAATTACTAACTCAAAACAATGTCGTTTAATGTCGTTGTTCTCTATCCTAACGTGTTAAGTTGTTGGTTATTGTAATCGATTTTGATTTTTTGATGTTAATCTTGCAGTGCGAATACTTTCCTTAAAAGATCTGTAGTCCGTGAAGACACTTGGTTCCGTATTTCTTTCTCCTCGACGGCAATCATCGTGTACACTCCCTCTAAGGCTTCTGTGGTGACGTAGTCGGTCAAATCGGGATTGACGTTCTGTGTCAGGGGAAGGTTGTTGTATTCGATAATCAGGCTGCTCCAAATTTTATCCGCTCCGACTTTTTCAAAGGAATTTTTGATGATCGGGTTGAACGTATCGTAAAGTTCGGTCTGGGTGGTACCCTTTAAAAATTCGGTAGCGGCATTGTCGCTACCCAACAGGATATTTTTGGCATCGTTGAAGGTGATGCCTTTTACGGCATTTACGAAAATGGGCGTGGCCTCGCCGACGGCGTCCTCGGCCGCGCGGTTCAAGACTTTAAGGCCTTCATCGGCCAACTTGTCCAAACCGATATCCCGTAAGGTACGGTCCACTTTTTGGAGCTCTTCGGGAAGCGCGATCCTGACCCGTTCGTTTTTAAAAAAACCATCCTCTTGGGTGAGCTGGCTCACTTGTTTGTCAATGCCTTTATTAAGGGCCTGCCGTAGTCCTTCCGCTATTTGGGCGTTGCCGATGCTGGAAGTCTGGCCTTGGGGCAACTGGTTTACTACCTGTTGCAGTTCACCACAGGATATGGCCGAAAGCAGTATGGTAAACACGAGGGTTTTTTTAATCACGGTCTCTCTTTTTTTTATTGGTCGGGAAAAGAATCTTGATTCCAGATCCCTGTTCACTTCGCACGTAATCTACGTGTTTGCCTACAATTCCCAAACCAGTATCCCTATTCAAATGTAAAGTTCACAAAAATTCCCCGTGTTCGCATGGCCTCTATGTTGCTGGTCCAGGGGCTGTCGGGGTCGTTGTCGGGTATCAGTTCGTCGTTGATACCGAATACACCACGTATCGATGGGGTGAACTTGAAGTATTCCAGGTAGAAATCGATTCCGAAGCCGATTTCGTAGTTGTACGTCCATTTTTTTAGACGGAAGGTGCCGCTGCTGTTGTCGTCGAGGCTTTCCTCATTACTGCCCAGGTTGAGGGATGTCGAGGGGCCGGCGACCAGAAAGGGTTTCCAGTTGCCCAGGCGTTTGGTGCTGATTTTCAGTAGCAGCGGGAAATTGATATACGTGGATTTGACTTCCCTAAAGGCATTTCTTCGGCCTTCCTCGGTATCCATAAAGCCGGGAAATCCCAAGGTTCGTGCGTTGTAGTAGAGTCCAGGTTCGATACGCAGGTCCAAGAATTCGTTCAATCGCATTTCCCCGATCAGACCCACGTTAAAACCCGTTGATTCGAGCACCTGCACATCGGTATCACGGTTTCCCCTATCCTGTTTGTAGTCGAACTTGAATCCGTACCGGTTGAATCCCAAAAAATACCCATAGTTCAGGAGCCTTTTATCCTTGTTTTCCAAGTTGAGGATAGGGTCGGTATTGAATTGGGCATGAATGCCACCACAGCACAGCGTCAGGAAAATCAATGCCAAAGAGGTGTGTTTCATATCAATGCTTAGTGGCAACGTAAATCGATGCTACCCCAAAGGTTTGGGGCCTGTTCCTTACCTCTATAAACCCGATTTTCCGCAAAATATTGTTGAACACTTCCCCATGCGGAAAAACGGATGCCGATTCGCTAAGATAGGTGTAGGCCGAGCGGTCTTTTGAAAACAGTTTCCCTACCCCCGGCAGTATATATTTAGTGTAGATTTTATAGCCTTGTTTGTAGGGGGTTTTGGTCGGAACCGAGGTTTCGAGCACGACAAAAGTGCCGCTGGAGGCTAGAACACGGTAGATTTCCCGTAGGCCTTTTTCCAGGTCCTCGAAATTGCGAACCCCGAATGCCACGGTTATCGCTTCGAAACTGTTATCGGGGAACGGCAGGTTTTCGCTGTCGCCCGTGACCATTTCAATGGTATTCTCCAGATTTTTGGCGGCGACCTTCTTTTTTCCCACTTCCAGCATGCCGGGGGAAATATCCAGTCCCACGATTTTTTCCGCCCCTGTCTTCACTAGGTTAATGGCCAGGTCGCCGGTGCCGGTGGCGATATCCAAAATGGTCGTTGGGTGCTTCTGTTTTAGTATCTTGACGACGCGTTCGCGCCATTTGACGTCTATTCCGAAAGAAATGACCCGGTTAAGACGATCGTAATTTTTCGAGATGGTGTCGAACATGCGGGTTACCTGCTCTTTTTTCCCTAATCCGGAATCTTTGTAAGGAGTAACCTTTTTTGGCATGTCGGGCAATTTTGGTGCAAAGATATTGTTTTGGAACCTATTTGAGATTTAGGTACCGATTAAAATCCACCATAGAATTATTGCGTAGTTTTGCATCGGATATTTCGGTGGCGAACCCTTGCTATTCTTAATCTAAAAGGATTCGAGTGCCGTAAGCCAAAAGTAGCCAACGCATGAAGATAATCATAGCAGGTGCGGGCGAGGTCGGTTTTCACCTTGCCAAACTGCTTTCATACGAAGCCCAGGAGATTACCCTTATCGATACCGAAAAGGAGAGTCTGGCCTATGCCGATACCCATTTGGATATCCGGGTCTTACGCGGAGATGCGACCTCTATTTCCGTTTTGAAGGATGCGGAGGTGAAGGGATCGGACTTGGTAATCGGCGTGACTTCTTCGGAAACGACGAACATTACCCTGTGCATGTTGGCCAAACAATTGGGATGTCAACGTACGATTGCCAGGATATCGAATACAGAGTTCACGGATTGCAAGAAAACCATCAATTTCACGGAACTGGGCATCGATGAACTGATTTCCCCCGAAGAATTGGCGGCCAAGGAAATCGAGATGTTGTTGAACAAATCGGCCTTTAACGACACCTTCGAGTTCGAGGATGGCAAACTGATCATGGTCGGTGTCTCATTGCCGTCCAGTGCCCCATTTGTCGGGAAATCGGTAAAGCAGGCCGCCGAAGTATTTTCCGAACTGAATTTTATGCCCATCGCCTTGCAGCGAACCGGTACCCAATTCACCCTAATCCCCAGGGGCGATACCGTATTTAAGGATGGCGACCAAGTGCATTTTATAGTGACCAAGGAGGGTGTCGAGGACCTTTATAAACTTACCGGGAAAAAGAAGGAGGAAATCAAGAATGTCATGATTTTGGGCGGTAGCAAAATCGGTTTTAAGGCGGCACGGGACCTCTGTCTTAAAAAATTCAATGTTAAATTGATCGAGAAGAACAAGGAAAAGGCGATCGATCTGGCCGATCGATTGCCCAATACCTTGGTAATCAACGGTGACGGCCGTAACGTAGAACTGTTGCAGGAAGAAAGTCTCGAGTCTATGGATGCCTTTATCGCCGTGACGGGCAATTCAGAGACCAATATCATGTCGTGCCTTGTGGCAAAGTCCAAAAACATCAAAAAGACCATTGCGATGGTCGAGAACATGGATTATTTTCAGCTCTCCCATTCCATTGGGATCGACACCTTGATCAACAAGAAGTTATTGGCGGCAGACAATATTTTCAGGCACATCCGCAAGGGCGAGGTAGTGGCCCTGATGCGCCTGAACAATCTGAACGCCGAAATTTTGGAATTCGCGGTCAAGCCCGATTCCAAGGTCGCGGGAAATACGATCCGCGACCTCAATTTTCCGAAAACGGCGACCATCGGTGGCGTAATCCGCGACGATGAGGGGATAATCGCCCTTGGAGGATTCGAGATCAAGGCCGGCGATAGGGTCGTGGTCTGCTGTCTGCCAGAGGCGATTCGGAAGGTGGAGCGTTTGTTTTTGTAGTTTCAAAATTAATCGACGATACGGTAAAATGCGCCTCAATTCCCAAATTATTTTCCATATCCTGGGGCTGCTGATGCTGTGCAACGGCGGTTTTATGCTGCTGGCGGCCTTGGTAAGCGGAATATATGGTGACGGGGCGACCCTGGGCATATCACTGGCGGCCGTTGTTACTCTATTCGTCGGCGGTTCCGCCATGTTCACCACACGGGGCCACAAAAAGGAGGTAAAGCGCAAAGAAGGGTATATCATTGTGACCTTCGGCTGGTTGGCCCTGACCTTTTCGGGGATGTTGCCCTACCTGTTCACGGGCGCCATTCCCCATGTTACCAATGCCTTCTTTGAGACCATTTCTGGCTATACCACCACCGGAGCATCCATTTTGGACGATATCGAAGCGATGCCTGCAGGCATTCTTTTGTGGCGTAGCCTTACCCATTGGATCGGGGGTATGGGTATCATCGTATTGGCCATTGCGATTCTGCCCTTGTTGGGCATCGGCGGTATGCAGTTGTTCGCAGCCGAGTCCCCCGGTCCGAGTTCCGATAAACTGCATCCCCGCATTACCGATACCGCCAAGCGCCTTTGGCTCATATATTTGGGATATACCCTTGCGGAAACCCTGCTTCTGAAATTGGCCGGAATGACTTTTTTCGACGCCCTCAATCACGCCATGGCGACCATGTCGACGGGCGGATTTTCGACCAAGAACCTGAGCATGGCCTATTGGAACGATCGGCCCTTGATACAGTATATTACCATACTTTTCATGTTTCTAGGGGGCTCGAACTTCGTATTGAGCTATTTTGCCTTCAAAGGAAGGGTGCAACGGATCTTGAGGGACGAGGAGTTTAAGTTCTACACCCTCTTCGTCGTCGTATTTACGGCCCTGGCCGTTTTGGTCATTTATTTTAGGGCCGAGGTGCCAGTGTCCGAGTACCATCCCCAAATCTTCGGGCCTGCGGAAAGTGCGTTTCGGCACAGCCTTTTCCAGGTCATTTCCGTGATTACCACGACCGGGTTTGTCAGTGCCGATTATACCGGGTGGACGCCCTTTTTGACCATTTTCTTTTTCGGATTGATGTTTTTGGGTGGCTCCGCCGGATCTACCGGAGGGGGCATCAAAGTGATGCGCCACATTATCATCATTAAAAACGGACTTTTGGAATTCCGCCGCAGCCTGCACCCCAACGCCATTCTTCCGGTACGGTATAACGGCAGGTCGGTAAACGAAACAATTGTCTATAACATCATCGGCTTTTTTGTGCTGTACATGCTCCTGTTCATTATCGGAGCCTTGGTGTTGGGGTCGATGGGAGTCGATTTCGTTACCGCGCTTGGGGGCTCGGCCTCTTCCTTAGGCAACGTGGGCCCGGCCTTTGGCAGTCTCTATCCCCTGAGCAATTATAACGGTCTGCCCGATGCCGGAAAATGGTGGTGCGGCTTTTTGATGCTCGCCGGTAGGTTGGAGCTTTTTACGGTCCTCATTTTATTGAATCCTTATTTTTGGAGGCGGACGTAGGGTCATCATCTTATCCGAAAACACCATATACGACACCGGGGTCACATGAAGCTTAGGCGAGCGTATGGCCGGAGCCATCGTCCGCGGCATCAAGTTCCTGCAATATGGTGTTGACGTCTTCCTCGGTGGTGGCCAGCTTTTTCTTGCAGATGCCGATCAACAGAGAGGCACGTTTCACTTTTTCGGAAAGCTCGTCCACCGATATCTCGCCAGCTTCTATTTCACTTACGATTTCCTGTAGCTCCTCAAAGGCTTCCGTGTACTTTATAGCTTCGGTTTTACTCATTTTTTTCGGATTTGTTCTTGGACATAACCTGGCTTGAAATCTGGCCTTCATAGAGCAGCGTTTCCACCGTATCACCGATATTGACCTGCCCGAAAGAGCGAACAGACGTGCCATTGACCCGGGTAATACTGTAACCCCTTTTGAGGACGTTTTCGGGACTGAGGTTTGTAACGTTGCGTTCCGTATTTTGCAATAGTAGGTTCGTTCGCGCGAGTTGTGCTGTCATTTGCTGTAGCAATGATCCCACTTGTCGATCGACGAGGTTCCGGTTTCGGACTAGGATGTTTGCCGTAGCGGAACGAAACAGTTTGACCGCTGCGGTAAATTCTGTCTTCCTGTCCTGGATCATCCGTAGGCACCGGTCCACGATTTTTTCTTCCGCTTTTTGGACGGGAACGGAGAAGTCGTGGAATTTTTGGACGATAAATTCCGCCAGTTTTGTAGGGGTAATGGCATTTTCATGGGCTATCATTTCCGTGACTGTTTCGTTGGTGGAGTGCCCGATGCCGGTAATAACGGGAATGGGAAACTCCGCGATTTTCTTTGCCAGGGCGAAATGGTTGTAGCAGGAGAGGCCTATATCTCCGCCCCCGCCCCTGATGATGGCCACCACGTCAAAGTGATGGGCCACTTTTTGGATGCGGTCCAACTGCGCGATCAAAGTCCGTACCGCATTGTCGCCTTGCAGTAGGGACGGGAAAAGCATTTGGAAAAAACTATAGTTCCAAACATCCCTCGCCGATTTGAAAATGTTCGTGAAGTCGGCGTATCCCTTGCTGGACTCTACCGATATAATGGCGATCCGTTGGGGGAGTATAGGAAGTTGAAGCTGTTTGTTTTTGCCGAAAATTCCTTCCAGTTGTAGTCTTTTGATGGTTTCCTGCTTCTCTTTTTCAAGATCTCCAAGGGTAAAACTGGGGTCGATATCGAGTATCTGTAGCGACAGCCCGTATTTAGGATCAAATGTAATGCTCGTCGAGAACAGGATTTTAATACCGTCTTTGAGCGGTTCTTTAAGGGTACGCTGAAAATTGGCGTTTATTCTATCGTAGTCGTCCTTCCATAAAATGGCACGTAGTTCTGCGATTACCTTCCCGTCTTTTTTCTCTACCAAATCGGGATAGCAGTGCCCGGACCGTTGATAGCGGTTCAGTTTGTTCATTTCCGCCGTCACCCAAAAACTACTCCCATAGCGCTTGGCTACTGTTCTTTTGATGCTTTGTGTTACCTCGAGCAGGGAGAAAATTTGTTTGCCATTTTGGTTTTGGGGCATGTCAAGATAAAATCAACTAGCGTTCAAAATTCAGTACTTAAAAAGCAATGGCTTTCATTTTCGGATAGCGTGGGTTTAGTGCAAGGCTTTTTTCATACGTTCCACAGCCTCTCGAATCTCGTTTTCCGAAGCCGCATACGATATCCGGATACAGTTCGGGTTGCCGAAAGCCTCGCCGGTGACCGTGGCGACGTTGGCATGCTCCAACAAATATAGCGCAAAGTCCGAGGCATTTTTTATGCTGACGCCGTTAAGGCTTTTTCCAAAAAAATGTGAAATCTCGGGGAAGACGTAAAAGGCACCCTCGGGCACGTTGAGGTTAAAGCCCTCAATCTCGCCCAATAGCTCCAGAATCAGGTCGCGGCGCTCGTGGAACTTGTCGATCATAAATTGGATCTTGCTCTTGGGGGCTTCCAGGGCCGTAATTGTGGCGCGCTGGGCGATGGCGTTGGCCCCGCTGGTCATTTGGCCCTGAAACTTGGTACAGGCCTTGGCGATCCAATCGGCGGCCCCGATGTAGCCGATACGCCATCCGGTCATGGCAAAAGCTTTCGAGACGCCGTTGACCGTGATGGTACGCTCGTACATACCTTCGATGCCGGCGATGCTGACATGTTCTCCGTGAAAATTGATGTGCTCGTAGATTTCGTCGGACACGATAAAGATATCCGGATGTTTCTTCAATACCTCCGCCAAACCTTTGAGTTCGGCCAGGCTGTAGACCGAGCCACTGGGATTACAGGGCGAACTGAACCAAAGCATCTTGGTCTTTGGAGTAATGGCCGCTTCCAATTGGGCGGGCGTCATCTTGAAATCCGTATCGATGCTGGTCGGTACTTCAACAGGAACCCCTTCGGCCAGTTTTACGATATCGCTGTAGCTGACCCAATAGGGAGCGGGCAAAATGACCTCTTCCCCTTTGTTGAGCATACACATGGCCACATTGGCGAGGGACTGCTTTGCGCCGGTCGACACGACGATCTGGTGGGGGCCGTACTCCAGATTATTGTCCCGTTTGAATTTGTTGGAGATCGCTTTTTTAAGGTCGGTGTAGCCGTCGACCGGGGAGTAGCTGCTGTAGTTGTCGTCGACGGCCTGTTTCGCCGCCTCCTTGATAAAATCGGGAATGTTGAAATCCGGTTCCCCGAGGCTCAGGCCGATAATATCCTTGCCCTCGTTGCGGAGTTCCCGTGCTTTGGCCGCCATGGCGAGCGTAGCGGAAGTGGACATGTTGTTGATCCGTTCCGAAAGATATTGGTTCATGGAGTTGTGTAATTTAAATTTTCTGAAAAATCGAGCGTAGGACGATCGGGGGAAAGGTAATTATCTTTCGTGGCCAGCCGAAGGGACAGAAAAAGCAATCCCGCGTTAAACCTGCAAGGCCGGTCTCCTGCCCAATTCCCTCAAATGCCTGAAGTGCGAAATTATGGCTTTCCGGGTAGTTTTGTATTCGTTATAGGGCAAATTAAACTCCGCAGCCGTTTCTTTCACAATTTTGGAGATTTTTGTGTAATGTACGTGGCTGATATTGGGAAAAATATGGTGCTCGACCTGATGGTTCAATCCGCCGGTAAACCAGTTGACGATACGATTCTTGGTTCCGAAATTGACCGTGGTCAACAATTGGTGGATGGCCCAGGTGTTTTTCATGGTGCCGTTATCGTCGGGTAGCGGCATTTCGGCCTCATCGACGATATGGGCCAATTGAAAGACAACGCTCAAAATGACACCGGCTACATAATGCATGATAAAAAAGCCCAAAAGCACCTTCCACCAGGCGATATCGATAAAGATCAAAGGCAGCACGATCCAAATGGTGATGTACAATATTTTTGTGATTACCAAGGTACTCCAGTTGACTACCGGATTCGGTAATTTTCCGTAGGAAAGCTTTCGCTTCATATACCGGTACATCTGCTGAAAATCTGTGGTAATGGCCCAGTTGAAGGTGAGCAATCCGTAAAGCAAAACGGAATAGAGATGCTGAAACTTGTGATGTTTCTTCCACTCGGTATGCTTTGAAAACCTCAGGATGCGCCCGGCTTCCATATCCTCGTCATGTTCGTGGATGTTGGTATAGGTATGGTGCAGTACGTTGTGCTGTACCTGCCAGTTGTAGACGTTGCCGGCCAAGATGTAGATGCTGCTGCCCATAAGCTTGTTGACCCATTTTTTGTTGGAATACGCCCCGTGGTTGCCGTCATGCATCACGTTCATTCCGACACCGGCCATCCCCACGCCCATCACGATGGTCAAGAGCAGGTTGGCCCAGTTGGGAAGCCCTAGGGTCAGGATCAGAAAGTAAGGCGTCAAGAACAGGGCGAACATGATGACGGTTTTCAGGTGCAACCGCCAGTTACCGGTCTTTTTTATTTCGTTTTCCTTAAAGTAATCGTTGACGCGCCGGTTCAGTGTCCTGAAAAATTTGGCGGAATCCGTTCTTGAAAATCGTATGGTATTTGAATCCATGTGCAGGTATCTTTTGTAAATATTGCCGTTTATGACGGGTCTTGGAAGAAGAAACACCCCATGTCGGCGGTTAATATAGTAATTTTGTGGGTGAAACTCCCGATAGTAATATATACAAATATACGTATGGATGCCGAAATAGTTTTTAAATATTTTCCCAAATTAACCGAAACACAGCGAAATCGGTTCGCGATGCTCGGAAATCTGTATCAAGATTGGAACCAAAAAATCAACGTGGTTTCGCGAAAGGATATTGAAGAACTCTACCTACGGCACGTATTGCACTCCTTGGGAATCGCCAAGGTGCAGGCGTTTAAACCGGAAGCGGCCGTACTGGACGTAGGTACCGGGGGCGGCTTTCCGGGCATCCCCTTGGCGATACTTTTTCCAGAGGTACGTTTCACGTTGGTCGATTCCATCGGAAAAAAAATAATGGTGGTAGACGAGGTAGTGGCCGGGCTGGGGCTTGAAAATGTCACTGCCGTCAACGATAGGGTAGAGAACATAGAAAACAAGTTCGACTTCATAGTCAGTAGGGCCGTAGCGGCCATGCCCACTTTTGTGCACTGGGTCAAAGGAAAGATTAAAAAGGATTCCCTCCACGAAAGAAAAAATGGAATTTTATACTTAAAAGGGGGCGATTTGAAAGATGAATTGAAAGGATACCGAACGGTCGAAACCTTTGATCTGGCCGATGTGTTCGAGGAGGATTTCTTCGATACCAAAAAGTTGGTCTACCTACCGATAAAGTATAAGGGCAGATGATGAAACCTTGGCGGGGTAAAATAGTTTCCCGTAGTTGTAGGATTTTTGCATAAATGCATCCTAAGTATTGAGCATGTTATGAAAAGAATACCTACAATTTTCGGCGAACCTCTTCAAAAAGGAGTGAAATTTCGCCAGCAACGAGGTTTTAATTTTCTTGGATCTGGAGCGTAATTTAGCAGACTTGGAATACATCATATTCGGCTTCATGGCAGTCCTTTTGATTATGGGATTTCGAATATAAAGCTACCAAAAATTACGTTCTGCTTACATTAAATTAACGTTAAATTTACATGCATATGGCCCTACGGGTTATGCATTGTTCCGATTGGGGCTAGCCTGAATTCAGGCTAGCCTTTGTAATCTTTATTGACTCCAGGGTGGTGTAACCCCGTTGGAACGGGCGTAGGCGATCAGTTGGCCTTTGTGTTCGCCGTTGTGTTCAAGAATGATCAACAATCCGGAAAGCCGGTTGAACTTGCCAAAGCCGAAATCGACTTCTTCCGCAAAATTTTCACTTTCGATTTTATCTATCTTTTCCAGTACGAATGCATTGGACGTTTTCAGGGCCTCGATAATGTTTTCCTTTCCTTCGATTTTTTCGATGTTCTCCATGTCCACATCCTCAGGGGGTGCAAAACCTAATTTAGAGGCCAAATAATAATTGGAACCCGCAATGTGTAGAATGGTTTCCCCCGTGGAACGCACCCCTTCCGCGGGCCGCCAATCATACTGTTCCTCGGTAAAAGTTTCTGCAAGGGATTCTACTTGGCCTTGGTTGTAGGCCAACATGCCCTTGATGGAATTCTGAACGATGCTGTCTTGTGCATAACAAGTGACGGTCGCCATAAATAGCAAAGCAATACATAGTTTTTTCATTTTCCGGACGTTTAGCTGTTTAGTAATATAGTTTTGGGCAATGCCGTTACAACGGTATTGCCTTACAAGATATTAAAAATTGATGAACTATTACAAATTTACAGCCCCATCGTCCAAATATTTTTAAAATTTGGAAATTGTGATTTGGAATTTGGCCCCGGCCTTATCCTAAAAAAGGATACCGGTAATCCTCAGGCGTTACAAAAGTCTCCTTGATCAATCTAGGCGAAACCCATCGCAAGAGGTTCTGCATGGATCCGGCCTTGTCGTTTGTGCCCGAGGCCCTGGCGCCCCCGAAAGGTTGCTGGCCTACTACTGCACCCGTGGGCTTGTCGTTGATATAGAAGTTGCCGGCGCAATTCTGTAGGGCTTTGGTTGCCTCGTCGATGGCGTAGCGGTCCGCCGAAAGTACGGCCCCTGTCAATGCATACGGCGAGGTTTCATCCACTAATTTCAAGGTTTTGGCCCAATCCTTGTCCCCATAGACATATATAGTTACCACAGGGCCAAAAAGTTCCGTTTCCATGGTGGTATAGTGGGGGTCGGTCGTCACGATGACCGTAGGCTCAATAAAATATCCCTTGGATTTATCGTACCCGCCACCAGCGACGATATCGGCATCCTTGTCCTTTTTGGCCCCATCGATATACTTGGCCAACTTATCGAAGGAAGCCTCATGGATTACCGCCGTAATGAAGTTGGACATATCTTCGGGCGATCCGGGTTTGTTGAACGATTTAAGGTCTTTTTTTACGAGATCCAAAATTTCCTTGGATGTCGATTCCGGAAGGTAGACCCTAGAGGCCGCACTGCACTTTTGGCCTTGGAATTCAAAGGCGCCACGAGAAATAGCGGTCGCTACCTGCTGCGGTTTTGCCGTGGGATGGGCAATGATAAAGTCCTTTCCCCCGGTTTCGCCCACAATGCGCGGATACGACCTATAGTGATCGATATTTTCGCCGATCTGCTTCCAGATTCCCTTAAAGACCGTGGTAGATCCGGTATAATGGATGCCTGCGAAATCGGGACTCGCCAAGGCGGTTTCCGTAATCATGGCCGGATCGCCGTATACGACATTGATGACCCCATCGGGCACGCCGGCTTCCTTAAAGACATCGACGATGACCTTGGCGGAAAAAATCTGGTGGTCGCTGGGCTTCCAGAGTACCACGTTGCCCATTAGGGCCGCACTGGAGGGCAGGTTGGCGGCGATCGCCGTAAAGTTGAAAGGGGTGATAGCGTAGACAAATCCTTCCAGGGGCCGGTATTCCACGCGGTTCCATACCCCTTCGGATGAAGCGGGTTGCTCCGCGTAAATCTGGGACATATATTCTACATTGAAACGCAAGAAATCGATGATCTCGCAGGCGGAATCGATTTCCGCCTGATGGATGGTCTTCGATTGCCCGATCATGGTCGCGGCGTTCATCTTGTCCCGATAAGGCCCTGCGATGAGATCTGCAGCTTTAAGGAAAACGGCGGCACGTTGTTCCCAAGTCAAATTGGCCCAGCTTTCACGGGCTTTCAACCCGTTTTCAATGGCCTGCTCCACGTGTTTTTTCTCCGCCAGATGATATTGGCCGACAACGTGTTGGTGGTCGTGGGGCGGGGATAAAGGTTTGGTGTTGCCCGTCTTGATCTCCTTGCTGCCAATATAAAGGGGTATATCAACGTTGCCGTTAAAATAGGCGTGATACTGTTTGAGTACGCTTTCCCGCTCAACCGAGCCGGGGGCGTACGAATTTATAGGTTCATTGATCGCTATTGGTACTTGAAAAAAGCCTTTGCCCATCGAGGTATGAATTTAATTTTCAATTTGGGCGTAAAGGTACGAAAGCATGTGCGGTATAGAAAAGAAAGGGGGCGAGAAGTAACCCGTAGCGGGAATAGGTCAGTTCAGCGCAAACGGGGCGGAATACCTAAAGGTGGGCACGTAAACGCGGAATTTTTCTGCCGAAACGAGGTTGGCCATATTGTAATGCCCTTTCATGGCGCCGATAGGCGCGGTCAAAAGACATCCGGAATTGTAGGTGTGGGCCTCGCCGGGCTTTATAACGGGTTTTTTTCCGATAACGCCCTCGCCGTCGAGCACTTCAAGCTCATTGAGCGCATCGTATATTTTCCAATGGCGCGAGGTCAGCTGCACGGAATCCTTGCTTTGGTTTTCGATGGTAATCGTATACCCGAACGCAAAATGCATTTTATAGTTCTTGAAGAACGTACCTTCAAAACTGGTCTTTACGGAAATCTTGATGCCTTTGGTTACCTGTGTTGTCATGTGATATTATACAATAGTCTAAAGTATAAGCTCTTGGCTTACAGAGGGCAAGATAAAAAATAAAGCGGTGATATGAAAGCCAAGGGTCAAATTATCGGTATAAACGTGGTTTTTCCTGATATACGCCGAACACGTATTATTTGTGGTGCCTATCCCATCGCAAAATTGCCCTATCACCTACCACGTGCTTCGTACCCGTTTTTTTGTTTTTAGTTGCTGATATTCTGCGAGTTGGCCGTACCAATCCCGATTATGCTGTCGTACATGTCCCCGAAATTACGGTAGTAGACTAAAATAAGGTAGTTGTTTTCCGTAAAGTGGAAATTGCCGCAGACCGCATTGAGTTCGATGGTACCATCCTCGCGCTTGATCACATATCTGTAGTTATAGAAGCCCTGTTTTAAAAGGAGGGTGCCCTCCATCATTCCGCTATCCTCATTATACATCATTCGATTTTCATCGGTCAGGGCGTAGTTGTTGAACTTTCCGAAAATATAGACCTCGTCGAGACCGAGCACTTCCTCGAAGGGCAGGGAAAAATGGACGCGCGTATATTCGGCCTCCCGGGAATTGTTTTCGCCTTGTAGGGTGCGCACCACAAAATCCCCATTAATATCCGGGTAATAGGTGTATTCTTTATCGAAGCGATATTGATCGGTAAACAAAAGGTGCTCGTACAGATCGGCCACCTCGATACGCGAAATCTGTGCGGTCGGCGCCCGTAGGTCACTAGTGTCAAAATTAAGGTACTCGTTGCCCCCGAAAAAACTGGTCTCCTGATCGTATTTATAAACGAGCTCACCCCCCAAGACGTATTGCGGGGGGACGTCGTAAATTGCCGTTTCCCATTGATGGTTTTGTAAAATGGCCACTTTTACTTCTTTTTTCGGGTTCACCAGTTGAAAATTACCTTGATGGATGCTGAACTGCACCACCTGCTTTTCGTTCAGAAAATTGAAATCGCGCGAGCGTTTGACCGTTCCGCCCACCTGTACGGCGTTGGTGTAGACCACAAAACGTCTTGAGAATTGCAGCTCGTAGCTGTCGTTGTAGATTTCCAACACATAATTGCCGCTCACCTTCAGGCTCAGGTTTTGATTGGGTATCGTCAAGCGGTAGTTTGAATAGGGCTGCAGGGTATTGTAGCTGTTTTCGTAATCGGTGATGCGCTGGTTGTCGACGCCGTCAAGATATTGCGATTTTAAGAGCTGCGAGGGCGTCCAGTCATAATCGCAGTGCACTATTTTGTAATAGTAGTCCTGTTCATTGGCCAGGATATCGTCGAATTCCAGATAAATGGTCTCCCCCAGCATGACCACGGGAAACTGGTCTTCGGTAGGTCCGCGGAAAATAACCGTCTTGATGTTTTCCGGGGGGTTCACCTCGTGCTGTACCTGCGCAAAAAGAGGCGATGCAAAAAGAAGGAGCAGTATCTGTTGAAGGCTTGGGCGCATTTTTCCGGAAATTTTTTGGTAAAGGTAAACAAAAAGTGTACCCTAGCATTTCGGATCGACGAACGACCCAAATTTATGGGCAATTATTATGAAAACTTTCTTTTAAGTCGTATTTTTGTGCCGCATTTTAAAGAGGCTCGAATCCGGGTTTCATAATTTAAGGTCGACCACCATTATGTCAAAGGACATTAAGATCAAAAAGGGCCTGGACATCAATCTTGTCGGTGCCGCGGAGCCCACTACTTCCAAAGCAGTTTTGAGTAATGTATACGCTATCAACCTGGACGATTTTCATGGGATAACGCCGAGAATGCTGCTCAAGGCGGGAGGCGAAATCAAGACGGGCGAGGCCTTGTTCTACAATAAGAATAATGAGAATATGCGGTTTGTTTCCCCCGTGAGCGGCGAGCTCGTCGAGATCGAACGTGGGGCCAGAAGGCGCATCCTCAGATTGAAGATTTTGGCGGACAAGGAACAGGAAGCCATCGCCAATGCTATTTTGGATGTCGAAAAGGCGTCCCCCGAAGAAATCAAGGCCTATCTGCTCAAGACCGGATGCTGGCCGTTTATCATACAGCGACCGTATTCCGTCGTTGCCGATCCCGATGTGAACCCTAAGGCGATATTCGTTTCCGGATACGCAACGGCCCCCTTGGCGGCGGCCCCGGATTACGTGCTCCAGGGAAAGGAAAAGGAACTGCAGGCGGCCCTTTCCGCCCTGGCCAAACTGGTGCCTAACAAGAAGGTACATGTCTCCGTGGGCAAATCATCCGATTCCCCATTGTCGGGATGCTCCGACATAGAGGTCCACAGGGTGTCCGGCCCCCATCCATCGGGACTTGTAGGTACCCAGATCAACAAGATCGATCCGATCAACAAGGGAGAAACGGTATGGACGGTATCCCCGCAAGACCTGGTCATCATCGGCGAAATGCTGTTGACCGGTAAGTTCAATCCCCAACGCACGGTCGCATTGGTGGGTTCGTCCGTCAAAAAACCGCAATACTACACCACCAAGATCGGGGCTGAAATCTCCACCTTTCTGTATGCCAGCGGGGCAAGGGACGAGCGGTTCAGGGTTATCAACGGCGATGTTCTGACCGGCAGGAAATCCAGACAGGATGGCCACCTTGGATATTATAACAATACGGTCACCTGTATCCCGGAAGGCGACGATTACGAGTTTTTCGGATGGAACAAGCCGGTATTCAATAAAATCTCCGCCACCAGGGCCCTGACCTTTTCGTGGCTACAGCCGAACAAAAAATACGATCTGGACACCAATACCAACGGCGAGCACAGGGCCTTTGTAGTGACCGGAATGTACGAGAAGGTATTTCCTATGGATATCTACCCCCTGCAACTGCTAAAGGCCTGCATGGTCAGGGATATCGACGAAATGGAACAATTGGGACTTTATGAAGTGGCGCCCGAGGATTTTTCGCTGACGGAATTCATTTGCGTTTCCAAACAACCGCACCAGCAGATAATCCGGGAAGGATTGGACCTGTTACAGAAAGAAATAGGATAAGAAATGAGTGATAAAAGACTGACTTTCAAGAAAAGGCTGCACATTTTAAAGCATCATTACCGCGGTAAAAAGTTGGCACCGGCCTTTAACGCGTTGCATACGTTTCTGTTCACTCCCGATGAAACGACCCATTCGGGATCGCATGTTAGGGCTGCCGACGATCTCAAACGTACCATGAACACGGTCATCCTGGCCTTGATTCCCGTTTTGATCTTTTCGATGTTCAATGCGGGGTACCAGCACTATGCCGCAATTGATGCCGCCAATGGAAACCTCAGGGAACTTTCCTTTTTCGGAAATTTTCTCACCTGGGAGAATTTTTGGGTAGGCATCACCGAAGTGTTGCCACTGGTCATCGTATCGTACGGCGTAGGCCTGTTGGTGGAGTTTATTTTCGCGGTCATCAAGGGCCACGAAGTGGAAGAGGGCTATCTGGTGACCGGAATGTTGGTGCCGTTGATCGTACCCATCGATACGCCTTTGTGGATGTTGGCCGTTTCCGTGGTTTTCGGGGTCGTCATCGGTAAAGAAGTCTTTGGCGGTACCGGGATGAATATCCTGAATCCGGCGCTGACCATCCGCGCTTTCCTGTTCTTCGCCTATCCCACCTGGATGAGCGGCGACAAGGTGTGGGTGCACGAGGCCGTGGAACGCGCCGGCGGGCCGGATGCCATTTCGGGCGAGACCATATTGGGCTATTTGGCACAGAACGACGCCAGTGAGTACACCTATTCCATATCGGATATGTTCTTCGGGTTCATACCCGGATCCGTTGGGGAGACCTCTACGTTTTTGATATTGCTGGGGGGAATCTTTCTGATCTTCAGCAAGATCGCGAGTTGGCGTATTATGCTCAGCGCGGTTATCGGGTCTTTGGTCATGGGACTTATCTTTAATGGCGTGGTCGAAATGGGATGGATCGGGGAGACCAGTAAATTCTACGACCTGATGAGCTTTGATTTTTGGAAACATTTGATCGTGGGCGGGTTGGCCTTTGGTATTGTTTATATGGCAACGGATCCGGTCAGCGGTGCGCAAACGACCATCGGAAAATGGTGGTATGGCTTCTTTATCGGCTTTTTGTCCGTCATGATACGCGTATTCAATCCCGCGTATCCCGAAGGGGTCTTTTTGGCCATCCTATTGCTGAACGTTTTTGCGCCGACTATCGATCATTACGTCATCCGTGGAAACGTAAAACGAAGATTGAAACGAAGAAAGAAAGCTACCGTATTGCCCAGGGATTCCGAGGGCGAGGCCAAAGAGCTTCAAGTAGAAACAGCATAAATTATGGCATTTAACACAGATAAAAACATTTATACCGTTGTTTTCGCAGGGGTAATGGTCGTCGTGGTCGGATCGCTGTTGGCATTTATGGCCACGGGACTGGAGAGCCGTATCGACGAGAACGAACGCTTTGAAAAGCAGCAGAACATTCTGTACGCCATGGGCGTTCACCAGAACGAAGGCGAGGGCAGCGTGAATTTTGTGGGTACCGATGTGGTCGAAGAGAAGTTCTCGAAGTATATCAAAAAGCAATTGGTCATCAAGGGCGACAGCCTTATCGAGGATAACGAGGCCTACCTGATCGATATGAAAAAGCAACTGGCCCTGATCAATAAGGGAGAAACGCCGGAATTACCTCTGTTCATCGGGGAAAAGGACGGCAAGGAACTGTATATCATCCCCATGTACGGCAAAGGCCTTTGGGACGCCATCTGGGGCTATATCGCCCTGGACAGGAACATGGTGGTACAAGGGGTCTTTTTTGACCACAAAGGGGAAACCCCCGGCTTGGGCGCGAATATCAACCAGCGTTTCTTTATGGACGATTTTACGGGCGAAAGCATCATGCAGGACACCCGATATGCGGGCATTAGCGTGGCAAAGGGCAACAATGACCCGGTGAACCAAAGAAAGGACGACAATAAGGTGGATGCCATTGCAGGATCTACGATTACGGGCAACGGCGTGTCCGCAATGATATCCCAAAGCGTCAACCTATACAAAGAGTATTTGAAAACGATTAGATCGAACTAGTATGGCATTACTGACAAAAAAAGATACAAGCCTGATTACGGATCCGCTAGCGGACAATAACCCGATTACCATTCAAGTTCTGGGAATCTGTTCGGCCCTGGCCATCACGGCCGAACTCAAGGCCTCGATCGTTATGGCCTTGGCGGTACTCTTTGTACTGGCCTTAGGCAACGTGGTCATTTCCCTAATGCGGAATATCATTCCCGCCAAGATCAAGATCATCGTACAGCTGATCGTGGTCGCCACCTTGGTGATCGTTGTGGACCAAATATTAAAAGCCTTTGCCTATGAGCTGAGCAAGACCCTCTCGGTATTCGTGGGGCTGATCATTACCAATTGTATCATCATGGGCCGCTTTGAGGCTTTTGCCCTGGGGAACGGGGTTTGGCGCTCCTTTCTCGACGGTATCGGAAACGCTTTGGGTTATGGGGTTATTCTCGTTATTGTCGGTTTCATCAGGGAACTGCTGGGCTCGGGCACCCTGTTCGGGTATCCCGTGCTGGGGGATCCGATCGAAAAAACCGGTCTATACGCCACGGGATACGAGAACAACGGCTTTATGATTATTCCGCCTGCCGCGCTGATCGTAGTGGGGATTATCATCTGGATACAGCGTACGAAAACCCCGGCATTGATTGAAGAAAATTAAAAAGTCAGACTATGTTAGAGCATATCGAATTATTCTTTAGGTCCATCTTCATCGACAACATGGTGTTCGCCGTGTTTTTGGGGATGTGCTCCTATCTGGCAGTGTCCAAAAAAGTGGCTACCGCCGTAGGGCTCGGGGCTGCCGTTATCTTCGTACTCGGTGTTACCGTGCCCCTGAACTGGTTGTTGGACAAGTACCTTTTACAGGACGGTGCCCTGGCCTGGCTAGGTCCGGAGTATGCGGACTATAACTTGAGTTTTCTCTCCTTCATCCTTTTTATAGCCACCATCGCCACCATGGTACAGCTTGTGGAAATCGTTGTGGAGAAGTTTTCCCCGGGACTGTATAATTCCCTGGGCATATTCCTGCCATTGATTGCCGTGAACTGCGCGATTTTAGGCGGATCATTGTTTATGCAGTCCCGCGATATACAAACCTTCGGTCTGGCCCTTAATTACGGGGTAAGCTCGGGAATAGGATGGTTTTTGGCGATTTTGACCATTGCCGCCATCCGTGAAAAAATCCGATATTCGAACGTTCCGCCCCCCTTGCGCGGGCTGGGCATTACCTTTATTATAACCGGACTCATGGGTATCGGTTTCCAGAGTTTCGGCGGTATGCTGACCGGAGGCGATGAGGCCCCGGCAACGGAGGAGACCACGGCCGACGTATCGGACAAGAACGAGGCTTCCGTTGCCGGGACCAAGGTATTTCTCACCCGTGATGGCGATTCCGGTGCCATGGCTGGAGCCGACAAGAAAGATGCCGCAGACGCAGAGGAGCATGCCAGCACATCTTCTACCGCCAAGGAACGGCAAATGGATAAAGAACTAGCGGATAAGAGTAAGGAAGTGTCCTACACCAACGCCCAAAACAAATAGTGATGATTCTAGCTACAAGCACCGGCGGAACGATATTGATTACCGTAGTCGCCTTTTTGATTCTTACAATGGTCTTGGTCGCCCTGTTGTTATTTACCAAGGAAAAGCTATCGCCATCCGGTCCCGTGACACTCACCATCAACGGGGAAAAGAAGATGGAAGTGGAATCTGGAGGTACGCTGCTTTCTACACTGGGCAACAAAAAGGTGTTTTTGCCCTCGGCCTGTGGCGGCGGCGGTACCTGTATTCAATGCGAATGCCATGTGCTCTCCGGGGGAGGGGAGGCCCTGCCCACCGAAACGCCACACTTTTCGAAGCGCGAACTCAATGAAGGGCTACGCTTGGCCTGTCAGGTCAAGGTGAAACAGGATATGGAGATTACCATCCCCGAAGAAGTATTCGGTATTAAAAAATGGCCCGCCAAGGTCATGCGTAACTATAACGTAGCCTCGTTTATCAAGGAATTCGTGGTCGAGATCCAAGAAGATATGGGCTATAAGGCCGGAGGATATATTCAGATCGAAATCCCCCCCTGCGAAATTAAATATGAGGATATCGATATTACCGCGCATCCCGAGGAACACGAAACACCGGATAAGTTTAAGGAGGAATGGGACAAGTTCAACCTATGGCCCTTGGTCATGAAAAATCCCGAGCTTGAAGAGCGGGCCTATTCCATGGCCTCCTACCCGGCCGAAGGCAAAGAAATTATGCTCAACGTACGTATTGCCACCCCACCCTGGGACCGTTCTAAAAACGGGTGGATGGATGTAAATCCCGGGATTGCGTCCTCCTATATATTTTCGTTGAAGGAAGGCGATGACGTGACCATATCCGGACCTTATGGAGAATTCTTTATCAACGAATCGGAAGCCGAAATGCTTTACGTCGGCGGTGGCGCCGGAATGGCCCCCATGCGGTCGCACCTGTACCATCTCTTCAAGACCTTGAAGACCAATAGAAAGGTGACCTACTGGTACGGAGGCCGATCGAAGCGCGAACTTTTTTATATCGACCACTTCAAACAATTGGAAAAGGACTTCCCCAACTTCAAGTTTTATATGGCATTATCGGAACCTGCCGAAGAAGACGATTGGAAGGTCAAAGAAGATATGGATGCTCCTGGCGACGGTTTTGTGGGCTTTATCCACAACTGCGTAATCGATAATTACCTGAGCAAGCACGAGACCCCGGAAGATATCGAGCTCTATTTCTGTGGCCCTCCCCTGATGAACAAGGCGGTACAGAAAATGGGAGAGGATTACGGAATCCCTGACGAGCATATCCGATTTGACGATTTCGGGGGGTAGGACATATGGATTATGGGCAAACCCTTAACGGACCAACAACTGCACAATCTGGCGATGAACATCGTGGGTCGGCAATTGGAGGCCGACGGCTATGAATTTTTGGGGGTGAACAGCAAACCGAAAAAGAATCCCCAGTTTGTCTGCCTAAAGGAAAAACAGCTTTATTTTGTGGTGGTACGCAGTGTTCCCTATCCAGAAGACCCCAAGGTATACGATGCGGAGCTGCTGCAAAAGGTTAAAAAGCATGCGGAAAGTTTCGAGGCGAAGTCCTACTACGCCGGTGTCGGCCTCGTGAACGCCGCAGACCCTAGGCTTCCCGTTTATTTGAACGAGGATTATATCGTAGAATACGAGGGGCTCGTTGAAGTGTAGTAGCCAATACGCTGTTGGTGCCGGTGCGAAGACCCTTTAAATTTGCTTTTTCTAGAATGAAATACACCTATTTGCTCGCGACCGCCCTAGCATTTTTTTCCTGCTCCAGAACACCGGAAATTATTAAAAATGTGAGTGTGGGCACTGCTTTGGGTACATCGTATAGCCTTATTTACCTGTCCGATAGGCCCTTGGATTTTCAAAGGGAAATCGACTCCGTTTTCGCCGCCGTCAACCGATCCCTGTCAACGTACATCCCCACCTCCGATATTTCGAAAATCAACCGCGGCGATTCCACATTGGTGGTCGATGCCATGTTTCGCGATGTGTTTCGTATTTCCAAGGAAGTCCATGAAAAAACGGACGGCTATTTCGATCCGACCGTTGGCGTATTGGTCGATGCCTGGGGTTTCGGTCCGGGAAAGCAAATGCAACTGGATAGCACCCGGGTAGATAGCTTATTGGATTACGTCGGTTTTGAAAAAATAAGGCTTACGGATAGAAATACGATCAAGAAGGCGAATCCCGATATCCATCTCGATTTTAACGCCATAGCCAAAGGTTATGCCATCGACCGCCTGGCCCGGCTTATGGATGCCAGGGGGATACGGGACTACCTGCTGGAAGTGGGCGGCGAAGTGGTCGCCAAGGGAACCAACCGCATCAAGAAAAAACGATGGGTCGTCGGTATCGACGATCCGCAGATGGGCGAAATTCGGGAGCTGAAAACACGCATCTATTTAAAGGACAGGGCGCTGGCTTCTTCTGGAAACTACCGAAAGTTTAGAATGGACCCCATCACGGGAGAAAAGTATGTACATACCGTAGATCCCAAAACCGGGTTCACTAAAAACGCCAATACACTTGGGGCGACCGTACTGGCCGACACGTGTGCCAAGGCCGATGCCTACGCCACCGCCTTTATGGCCATGGACCTCGATGATGCCTTAAAGCTGTTGACCGCCCAGCGCGAAATCGACGCCTATATCATATATCTTGACGAACAGGGCGAGACCCGGGAGTTTATGACGGAAGGATTTCAGGCCTTGGTTGTGGAATGATGCCCTTGGCGAATAGCGATTTATTTTCTTACGACGGGAATGATTTCCCCTTGGGCCAGACGGTATTTTTCGATATCTGATGCGGGTAGTGTTGCCGTAAAGTCCACTTCTTCTACCTGAAAGCCGATATGTCTCAGTTTGTCGAAATAATCCCGACCATAGATACGTACGTGGTCGTATTGCCCGAAGATATGCTGGCGTGCTTTTCGGTCGGTAATGGAATCGTCCTGAAACGTCTTTTCCCGGGTTAGGTCTTGGGGAATTTGAAAAATGCCCCATCCCCCTTTTTTGAGCACCCTGTACAATTCGTACATGGCTTGGGTATCATCGGGAATATGTTCTAGTACGTGGTTGCAGAGAATGACATCAAAGGTATTGTCTTCAAAGGGAAGGTGGCCGATATCGGCCTTCACGTCCGCCAAGGGCGAATTGAGATCGGTGGTGGTATATTCCAAATTTTTGAGCCTCCGGAAGCGTCTGTAAAAGGCCTGTTCGGGGGCGAAATGCAAGACTTTTAAAGGCTTCTCAAAAAAATCGGTCTCCCGTTTTAGATAGAGCCACAACAAGCGGTGGCGTTCGAGCGATAGGGTAGAGGGGGAGAGTACGTTGTCCCGCGGATTTTCATAACCGTACGGCAAAAAGCTTTTAAATCCTTGGCCGTCTATTGGGTCTTCATACCGTTCGCCGCGCATCCAAAATGCGAATATGGGGCGGGCCAAATAGCTGAGCCTGATCAGTAAAGGTCTGGGGATAGCATTCAGAAAGAATTTGAAAATACGTTTCATGGCGGGCGGCTATTGAACCCAGTTTTTCAAGGCACCAGCCTTGACCGCCGAAATTCGTCCTCCTCATCGCTTTCTATACCCAACGCCGTATAGATATAGCGGAATGTGGAAAGTAGTTCGGGGTTGCCGTCGACGATGGCCACGTCGTGCTCAAAATGGGCACTGGGCTGCCCGTCGGCGGTAAGGATGGTCCATCCATCTTTCAGCTGTTTGATGCGGCGGGTACCGCGGTTGATCATGGGCTCTATGGCTACCACCATGCCTTCCCTGAATTTTTTGCCCCGGCCGCGCCTGCCGTAGTTGGGCATTTCGGGGGCCTCGTGCAATTTTTTCCCTAGGCCGTGGCCGACCAATTCGCGTACCACGCCATAGCCGTGGCCCTCGCAATAGGTTTGGATGGCATAGGCCACGTCGCCCACGCGATTGTTGGCCCTGAACTCCCGGATACCGATATAGAGCGATTCTTTGGTAACCCGCAGGAGCTTTTCGGTTTCCGAATCGATTTCGCCGATCGCGAACGTATAGGCATGGTCGCCGTAATACCCGTTCTTTACGGCACCACAGTCCACCGACAGAATATCGCCCTCTTTAAGCGGTTCGTCATTGGGGATACCGTGTACCACTTGGGCATTGGGACTCATATTCAGCGTATTCGGAAAATCGTACATCCCTAGAAAGCCCGGTTCCGCCCCCTGTTCGCGAATAAAATCTTCCGCCAGCTTATCCAAATAAAGCGAGGTCACGCCCGGCTTGATTTCCGAGGCCAGCATGCCCAAGGTTTTGGAAACGACCAAGGCGCTTTCTCGCATCAATTCAATTTCTTCGGGAGTCTTGATTTTTATCATAGTCTGCAAAGATAGGGATTCCTAAAAAATGCGAAAATTTGCGCCCGGAGGCATTTCCGACAGCTTATCCGTATTGCAAGGTGGCCGA
>DASSWC010000253.1:0-12124 GCA_035705395.1 Pricia sp.
CAGCTCGTTGATAAAAATCAGTTCCTCCCTGGAAAATCCGAAACGGTCCTTAGGTTTGACTTGGGGCGGAAATACGGCCAAGAGGATATTGTTTAGGTCCTCCACAAGACCATCAAACGATGATATGGATTTAAATCCCACATTTTTTTTGACGGATGTAAAAAATTGATTATCAGAATATCCCGAAATGGAAATCCCTAAAAAATCGGATCCCCTAAACTCGGCAATGGCCTGTTCCGAACCGTGCAACAAAGTCAAGGAATTCGATGCCAGTCGCCGATTCAGTGCATCCGCATCGGTCAATGGGAGGCCGTTTTCCGGGGAAGCTGAATCCTGTCCGGCCTCAAGGTAGGATTGGACTTTTTCCTTTAACCGCCAGACCCGTTGAAAACTCGCCTCGATCTGATTTTCGGAGGCTTTTTTAAGGAGGGTATCCACCCCTTCCGCCACATGATCGGCAAAGCAAAGCACATCGTTGCCGGCTTCGAAAGCTAGCCATTCCAACTCGCCTTTTACAGGATGGTTTTTGGCCACCGCATGCATGTTCAGGGCATCGGATATGACGACGCCATCGTAGCCCATTTCGGTCCGTAACATCCCCTGGATAATTTCTTGGGATAGGCTTGCGGAGGTGGTTTTGCCGTCCGCCAGGGCGGGAACGGACAAATGCCCCACCATCACGGAATCCGCCCCTTCCGCGATCAGTTTTCGAAACGGATGGAGTTCGTTTTCGAGGAGCTCCTGTTTGGTTTTATCAATAAGCGGAAGCGCCAAATGCGAATCCGTCGCCGTATCGCCGTGCCCGGGAAAATGCTTGATACTGGTCAGGATGCCCTCGCTTTGCATTCCCTTCATAAACGCCGACGCCTTTGCAACGACTTTCGATCGGTCTTTTCCAAAAGAACGGTAACCGATAACGGGATTATTGGGATTGTTGTTGATATCGACGCAGGGGGCCAGGTTCCAATGGATGCCCGCGGCCCGACAATCCCGCGCGATGTTCCTGCCTACTTGATAAATCATGTCGTTTTGGTCGTCCGCTAAGGCTCCCAAGGTTATGGCATAGGGATATTGCGGGGTGTTCTCGATACGCATGGCGAGTCCCCATTCCGCATCGATGGCGATCAGGAGGGGGTACTTGGCCGCTTTTTGATAGCGTTGGATGCGATTTTTGAGGGTTTCGAAACTATTTTCATTTATCGGTATTTCCGCCGCTTTTTGACGCATTGCGACCGGTTCGTTCGTGCGGGTATCGACGGGACTTCTTTTTATGTCCCGTTCTTCGTCCCCCCCAAGTGATTCATTTTGGCGGCTGTCGCCAGAATTTTTTTCAAAATTGGTCGCCGCGCTGGCCCGGCTGTGGAAAAAACAAAGTCCGCCTACATGGTGTTCGCGGATGAGGCGTTCCAATTTTTGTATTTCTTCCTCGGAATCGTTGATAAAGGCGGCGGGCATAAAAAGCTGACCGGCTTTTTCACGGTACGTCAGCATGTTGTTGGAATAGGACGGTACGCTAAACATAATTAAACATCATTTTCGGTGGATTTCTTCCCGAAATCCGCAGGATATTCGATAAATTTCAACAAGAACAAGGCCGGCAGGGCCGCGATGACCACCCAAACGAAAAATCCACCGTAGCCCAGCCATTGCTGTATGTATCCGGAAATCATCCCCGGCAGCATCATCCCCAGGGCCATAAATCCGGTAGCGATCGCATAGTGGGAGGTCTTTGATTTTCCTTCCGCCACGTAGATAAGATACATTAAAAAAGCCGCAAAACCGAAACCGTATCCGAATTTTTCGAAAATAACCGTGGCGGTGACGGCGTATATATTTGTCGTACCGGTCATGGCGAGAACAGCGTACAGAATATTAGGCACATTGAGGGAAAGCACCATGGGCAGCATCCATTTTTTAAGTCCATCCCTTGCGATCAGGATACCACCGAGGATACCCCCTATGGATAAAAAAATAACTCCCGCCGTGCCGAAAATCGTTCCCAATTGTTCAGTAGAATATCCTAGCCCTCCCTTCTCGGGGGCATCTAGCAAAAACGGCGCGGCCATTTTCACCAATTGCGATTCCCCCAACCGGTAGGTAAGGATGAAGGCAAGGGCGATACCGATATTCTTTTTTTTGAAAAAAGAGGCGAACACGGTAAGGAAACTTTGGGGCCTGTCGCTGGAAATGGCCGTCGAGGATTCGTATTTCGGGGTCGTAAAAAAGTTGCTAACGGTCAGCGCCAGCATTAAAAACGCGGCTGCCGTCATAGTGACGCTCCATGCCTTGGTATTGTCGCCGTACTTGTTTTCCAGAAATCCCGCCAGAATGACGATCAGGCCTTCGCCGGTAACCATGGCCAGGCGGTAAAAGGTGCTGCGTATCCCGACGAAAAAGGACTGCTTTTGTTCGGTGAGTCCAATCATGTAATAGCCGTCCGAAGCTATATCATTGGTTGCGGAGGCGAAAGCGGCCATCCAAAAACAGGCTAGGGTGGTCGTAAAAAATAGGTTCGTGGGCAAGGTCAATCCCACGCCCAAAAGGGCGATTGCAATCAGCAGCTGCATCCCCAAAAACCATTTGCGCTTGGTACCTACCAAATCGACGAAGGGACTCCATAACGGCTTCAAGACCCATGGCAGGTAGAGCAAACTGGTATACAGTCCGATATCCTCGTTGTTGACCCCGAGTTTTTTATACATGATGACCGACACGGTCACCACCAGTACATAGGGCAGGCCCTGTGTAAAGTAAAGTACCGGCACCCAGGCCCAGGCCCCTTTGTCTTTTTGTATCATCTATGCGAATCGATACCTCACAAACGCCTCCATCGCGGCATAATCGGCCAGACCCAGCGCATTGTAGTGGTTGGCGGTCTCCTTGTTGCGCTCTTCGGCCCGCATCCAGAACTCCCGCGAATCGTCGCCTTGGAACATGACGCCGTCTTTCTGCGATTGGTGGGCGAAAATGGCGTTGCGCTTTCGCAGTACCTGACTGGGACTCATAGGCACCGCCATTTCGATCTCGTTGGTATCCCATTCGTGCCAGGCGCCACGGTACAGCCATACCCAGCAATCCTCCATGAACGGCTCCGATTTTAGCCGGTCCAAGGCTTCGAATACGGCATCGAGGCACACCTTATGGGTGCCGTGTGGATCGGCCAGGTCACCGGCGGCATAGATTTGGTGGGGCTTCACCTTATTGATGATATCGACCATGATCTTGATGTCGGCTTCCGAAAGGCTGTTCTTTTTGATACGTCCGGTTTCGTAGAAGGGCAGGTCCAAAAAGTGGGCGTTTTCATCCTCCAATCCAAGATACCTCACGGCGGCGTAGGACTCCCCCCGACGGATATCCCCTTTTAAGCGCAACACCTGTTTGGAATCGTAGCTGCTCTCCTTTTTGGCCTTTAAAAAATCGATAATTTCCTGAGATGCTTCAGATGGTTGGATGCGCTTCGAGATCTCGGCGAATTTCAAGGCCTCCTTGTCCGATACGGCGATGTTGCCCGAGGTCTGATAGGCGACATGAACTTCATGACCCTGCTCGATCAGGCGGTCAAGCGTACCCCCCATGGAAATGACATCGTCGTCGGGATGGGGACTGAAGATGATCACCCGTTTTTTCGCCGGTTCGGCGCGTTCGGGCCTTTTGGTATCATCTGCCTTGGGCTTGCCACCGGGCCATCCGGTAATGGTGTGCTGTAACCGATTGAACATTCTAATGTTCAGGTCGTAGGAATCTTGCAGGGCCAAGAGACCGGACATGCCGTTATCGTTGTAGTCCTTATCCGTCAAACTTAAAATCGATTTGCCGGTCAGGTCGCAGAGCCAGACCACGGCCTTGGCGGTAAGCTCTTCGGACCAGTGCAACGATTCGTCCACCAACCATGGGGTCTTGTTCCGGGTTAGCTCGGCGCCAGCACCGGTATCGAGCACAAAGGTGCAGTTCTTGTGTTCCTGCAGGTAGGTGGCGGGCACCGAAGGGGAGATATCGCCCTCAACGGTCTTCTTGATGACATCGGCCTTGTTCTGTCCCCAGGCGAGCAGCACGATACGTTTGGCGTTGCGCACCGTGGCGATGCCCATGGTGATGGCTTTGCGCGGCACGTTGTCGATGCCCAGAAAAGCCGGGCCGGCATCTACCCGGGTAATATGGTCCAAGGTGATGACCCGGGTACCGGAGTTGTAGTGGGAGCCCGGTTCGTTAAAACCGATATGGCCCGTTCGGCCGATGCCGAGCAATTGAAAATCGAGTCCCCCGTACTTTTTGATTTCCTTCTCGTAGGATAGGCAATAGTCGATCACTTCGTCGGCCTCGACCGTTCCATCGGGAATATGGATGTTTTCTTTCGGGATGTCGATATGGTTAAACAGGTTCTCGTGCATAAAGTACCAGTAACTCTGACGGTTTTCCCGCTCCATGGGCAGGTACTCGTCGAGATTGAAAGTGACCACATTCGAAAAGCTGAGGCCGTCTTCCTTGTGCATCCGTACCAATTCTTCATACACGCGGATGGGGGATGACCCGGTGGCCAGCCCGAGAACGCAAAGTTTGTCGGCGTTCTGTTTTTTACGGATAAGTTCCGCAATCTCTTCCGCCACCTTGATGGAAGCCTTGTTCGAGTCCGCGAATATAACGTTGTGGATTTTCTCAAATCGGGTCTCCTCGAACTGGCCCACCGGTTTATAACCGATGTCGACTTGTTTTTTTTCTAGGATGGTTTTCATGGTAAACTGTTCTTAGGTGGGTAAAACGTTAATTACAAATGTAGGAATTAATGGGGATTTAAAGGATATGTTACTAGCACCGATTTGCTATCTTTGGGCCGCGTTTAAACCCCTAACCTATTTGACCGCCATGCCGTACAAAAAAATTACCGAAACCCCCTCGAACCACGATAATTTGGAGCAGCTGGATACCCTTTCCATCCTGACTAAAATGAACGAAGAGGATCAAAAAGTGGCGGAGGCCGTGTCTTTGGCCATTCCCGAAATCACGAAACTGGTCGATGCCCTAGCCGCGCGCTTTGAAAGGGGTGGCCGTCTATTTTATATCGGTGCGGGTACTAGCGGACGCCTGGGTATTTTGGATGCCTCGGAAATTCCCCCTACCTACGGGATGCCACATACCCGGGTCATCGGCCTTATCGCCGGGGGGGATAAGGCCATCCGTAAATCCGTCGAACACGCCGAGGACGATACGCAGCAGGCGTGGAAGGATATGATGGAATATAAAATGGATGCCAACGACGTGGTGGTCGGCATCGCGGCATCGGGTACTACGCCCTACGTACTCGGGGGAATCAAGGATGCCAGGGACAATGGACTGCTTACAGCGGGCATTACCAATAATCCTGGATCTCCCCTGGCGGAGTCGGTGGATATCGCCATCGCCGTAAACGTGGGCCCCGAATTCGTGACCGGAAGCACCCGTATGAAAAGCGGCACCTCCCAGAAATTGGTGCTCAATATGATATCTACCGCTTTAATGATCAAGATCGGAAGGGTCAAGGGCAATAAAATGGTCAATATGCAGCTCAGCAATAATAAACTGGTCGACCGGGGCACCCGGTATGTCATGGAAGGGCTTGGGGTAGGGTATGAGCAAGCCGAGGTGCTGTTGAAGGAGCACGGTTCGGTGAAAGCAGCCTTGGAGGCGGGGCGTTGACTTATGCGCCACTGCTTATTATCCGTTCGTATCCCTTTTTCACATTCCGCACCCGTATTTCATGGCAGGGTGCATCCCGAGGTAGAATTTGCTATAGTATCGGAACTTTTTCAGGTTTTCGGCACCAATTTGTAGATCCCCTTACCTTCTACCCCCACATAGATCAGTCCATCCGGTCCTTCTTCGATCTCGCGAACGCGGCCCATACCATCCATCAGTTTTTCGCGTTTGACTACCTTTTCACCCTCCATGGCCAAACGTTCGAGATATTGGAACTTGAGTGAACCGACCAAGAGGCTGCCTTTCCAATCCTGGCCATAGGTGTCGGTGGAGACAAAGGCCATCCCGCTGGGGGCAATACTTGGGACCCAATAATGCACGGGCTGCTCCATGCCTTCCATTTTCCTTTGGTCGGTAATTTCGGTACCGCTGTAGTTGATACCATAGGTGATTACGGGCCATCCATAGTTGGCTCCCTTTTTGACGATGTTGATCTCGTCACCGCCCCTCGGACCGTGTTCGTGCGTCCAGATTTCCCCCGTTTCAGGATGCTTGTCCATTCCCTGCGGATTTCGGTGGCCGTAGCTGTAGATTGCCTTTTTGGCATCCTCTTTATCGACAAAGGGATTGTCATCGGGAATGCTGCCATCGTCATTAAAACGGTAGACTTTTCCGCCGTCTCGGGTAATATCCTGTGGATTGATGTCCCGCTCACCACGTTCCCCGATGGTCAGGTAGAGGTAGCCTTCATTGTCAAATTCGATACGGGACCCGAAATGCTGGCCTTTCGTGGTGTTGGGAGTGGCCTTGTAAAGGTCTTCGATATCCGTCAGGGCGTCGTCGTTCAATTGGGCGCGTATCAGTTTGGTATGGCCGCCTTTTCCTTCGCCTTCCTCGGAGGAAAACGAGATATAGATCCATCCGTTGTTATCGTAATCAGGATGCACGGCGACATCCATCAATCCGCCTTGTCCCCTTTTATACACTTGTGGTACATTGGCGACCATCGTCTTCTTTCCATCCTTAAAATGGATCAAATCCCCCGAAATCTCGGTAACGAGAATACTGCCGTCCGGCAAGAACGCCATGCCCCACGGAACCTGTATTTCATCTATCAACAGTTCGGCGGTAAAAGGCACTTTTTCAGGGGTATCGACGTCATTTTGGGGATCCTGGGCGCAAGCTAGGTTCAGCATTACGACGAATAGGCAGGGTAACAGTACACTTTTTTTCATGGTTTTACGTTAAATAGTAATATTAAGGTAGCGTTCGGAAAGTTTCGTACATATTTTCAAACGCGAAAGATAAAGCAATTTTATAAGAAAAAGAATTACTGCAAGAACAGAATGCCATCCCAAATCGCGCCTGTTCCCACCAAATACGACTTAACCTATGCTTCCAAAAAAACCACGGCAGCTTCTGTATGTCCTTGTTTTCCTCCTTTTTTCTGCAATAGGAACCACAGCCATCGCCCATAACAACGTCCGTTCGATCTTCATCGAGGTCGCTTCGGTTTTGAAGGACGGCGTTTCCGAGGAGGCCGATGAGACCGCTTACGTTGCGATTGAATCCGCAGCGGAATCGGTAAAAATGACGGGGATTTCTTCCGCGAAGGCGGCCGATATCGCTTCCGCTGCCCCGGCGCCGATGTTTATGACGATTATTCAGGGGGCGGATGCACTCGTTACCTGTAGCAATGACGGTGCGACGGTAGCCCGCTTTATTCTTTGTGGGGATTCCGATGATAGAAGCATCTCATTGTCCGGTGGACCGTACGGCAGCGTTTCGTGGCAACTCTTGGATGGGGCCGCCCCCAATACCAATGACCCCTGCCCGAACACCAATCCGTCCGATTACAACCCAGTTTCGGGCAATCAGACCTTTTTATTGGCTGCCTCTTCGGTCTCGGCCAGTACGGGAGCGGAATATAGGGTCGTAGCCGATGGTCAAATTTTCTATTTTGAGGTCATAAAAAGTACCATTACCCAGACCTATACCAAAAAGGACTTCGTTTGTAACAATCCCGGCAGGATCGAGATTACGGGATTGCCCAATAATTACCAGTTCCGTATTCGGGAAGGCTCCGGTGGATTTGGTCCCTACCAGGATTCTTCCATTTTTCCGGACCTGGATGCCGGCACATACACCGTTCAAACTCGGTTGAATATCGCAGGTTCGGTATGTGAATATCTTTACGATCCCATAGAAATCGAACAAGTAGACATAGAGATAGACGTTACTTTTACCAACCCGGTCTGTAGCGGGGAGACGGGGAGTATCGATGTCACGGTCAATCCCGAAGTCCCCGGTCCTTATGTGTATACGCTTTTGAATGAAAGTGGTGCGGAGATAGAGTTTACCTCTACCATTTCAAGTAATACCTATTCTTTCGGGACGGTCAGTGAGGGCACCTATGCGGTAAAAGTGGAAACGAACGATTGCAAGGAGGATATTCCCAATGGTATTCCCGCACCCATACAATATAACGACACCAGTGGCAATCCGATTACCGTGGGTACAGGTCTCAGCCCCATATCGGTTACCACCGATACCAATGGGATGAGTTTCGGCTGTTCCACCATTTCAAGTGTTGATATCGATGTTACGCCTTCGGGTGGATCGGGAACCTATAGCTATACGGTAAGTGATGGCGGCAATTCGGGAGGCAATTTTACCGGCACTAGCTCGTATACGGTCACAAATCCCGGTACGTATACCTTTTATATTACCGATGACCAAGGCTGTACCGCCGAGAAATCGGAATATGTATCCGAGTTGGATCCACCCGAGGTCACGGCATCCGATATTACGGGCACCTGTACTAATGGCGGCGGTAAAGTCCAATTTACCGTTACCGATGCCAAAGGATTCAATTTGGAATACAGGGCCACCAACACTACCGGAGACCCCTTTACTTCTTCATCGACCATACCGGTCGCCGATGGTACCTACACTATTGTTGAGGTACGCTATTCGCAAGGAGCGTTTAGCTGTATTTTAGCATTGCCCCCGGTCACGGTCACGTCCGCTGGTGGGCTTATTGGTTCGTATACCTTGACCCAAGATTATACCTGTGCCAACGGGGAAGGTATTATCGTTTTTGATCCCGCCAGTGGGGGTTCGGGCTTGGGGTATGCATATAGTGTCGACAACGTAAACTATCAGTCGGGTACTACTTTTGCCGGCTTGACCCCGGGAACAACCTATACTCCCTATGTTAGAGATGATTCAGGTTGTTATCAGGGTTTGACCCCAATTACGATTTCAGAACCGGTTCCCCCAACCGCCATAAATTTTACGCAGGATAACCTGGATTGCGCAACGGGAACGAGCAGGGTAACTGTTGATGTACTTCCCGGCGGTTTTCCTGTAGCACAATATGAAATCGTCTCATCGAACCCTTTGACCATCTTACCACCGGCGCAGACGGGCAATGTCTTTAATGGCCTTAGTTTGGATACGTCATATCAGTTCGAGATTACCGATACCGATGGTTGTGTTTACCCCGCAAGCTTTACGACGGGAGGTATAAGTTCAATCCGGGCGCGGGTAAAATCCGGTGGCGACCGTAGGGTATGCCCAGGTCTTACGGATGGCAATGGAGCCTTTTTGATCGACGGTTTTGCTACGGATTATGACTATGTGATCACAGGGCCGCCAAACCCCTCTTCGGTACCGTCCCTTCCCGCAAGCGGAACCAGTAGTAGTTCGGAAATTCCTATTTCGGGATTGGGTACCGGCACCTACGAAATCACGGTTACCGACAATGATACAAATTGTACCTCTACTGTTTCGTTCGATGTGGTAGAGGCTGCGACTCCTTTAAACGTAACATTGGATGTCGTCACGGATATGAGCTGCCAAAACAACAATATCGGTAGCGTACGTGCTGCCAATGCTACGGGCGGCTTCCCCGGTTATCGCTATGAGCTGGAGTGGCCTCCAAGCGATGGAAGGACCCAGGGACCTAAGACCGGAAGAACCTTCGGCAGTCTTACGGAACCCGGCACGTATATTTTAACGGTAATAGATTCGGAAGGATGTCGTGTATCGACGACGTTTGACCTGACCGAGATTGAAGCACCTACTATTGCCTTTGGCAGTGCCGATTATTGTTATTCACCTACTAACGATGCGGGAATTACGGTCACATCTACCGCGGGTACCGGTACCAGTGACGCAGCAGTGACGACCCATCAGTACCGCATCAACGGGGGACCTTTTCAAACCCCGGGTACGGCTGGTACCTATACTTTCAATAACCTAGTACCGGGCGACTATACCATTGAAGTTGTCGATGCAAACGGATGCACCGATGGTTTACAGGTAAGCATTCCGCCACAGCTACAGATTGATCTGGACTTGGTTACCGAAATTCCCTGTGGAGGCGACGGAGAGATGGGAATTACCGTGAGCGGTGGTGATATATCGAACTTGGCCAGTACTTCGTATACCATTTATTTAAATGGAACCCCCGTGGCGGGTCATACCGGAACAGCATTGCCATCAAGTTCGTTCAACTACACGGTGCCGTTGGGCAGTGACGGTGATTATACGGTAGAGGTAACCGACAACAATGGCTGTACCAATACCTCGCCCCCGTTGACATTTTCACCACCGGCCAGCATAGCGGTATTACCGCCAAATGTTGTAGGGCCAAGTTGTGGTAATGCCAATAGTGGTTTTGTGGAAATCTTCCCAGACGTATCGGTAGGTACCCCTCCGTTTCAAGTGGCCTTTGCACCGGGCGGAACCGGATTGATCGATGATCCATTCAATCCGGATCCCGGAAATACCTACAACTACAGCTCGCAGACCGTTTATTCCGGGCTATCGGCGGGAACCTATGAGTACATCGTGAAAGATGCTCGGAATTGTACCACTGGCGTATTGACGGTCACGGTCAACCTTGATACTACAAATCCACCTAACGCTACGGTCGTACCCATTGATGCTACCTGTAGCGGTACTGTAGTGTCTGGAGGAATCACCATAAGCAACATTACGAATGGAGCACCTGAGTTTACCATCATCGTCGAAGATAATTATGGGAATGAACTGGTTAGAAGGGAAAACGTAACCTTGGCTGATCTGCCCTTACCGATTTCCGACCCATCGCTAGTGCAGGGCGACTATACCGTCATCACCTTGGATAGTAGAGGATGTATCGACCAGGATGGGGTAAGCATCAATTCCACCCAATTGGATATTGTACCGAATTTTACGGCACCTGCCGTCTGTGATCGGGGCGATTTGCCGCAGTGTGTGGATATTGTAGGCGGTATAGGCCCTTTTGACATCCGACTGGTTACAGACCCATCATCCCCGTATATCGATTTGGGGCCAACGGCGACCAGTCATTGCTTTACGGGACTTGTACCCGGTTCAAGCTATACCGTTCAGGTACTCGATGAAGGCACCAATTGTGAATATATTGAAACCGTCGATATTCCCGAGGGTCCCAATCCATTGAATGTGGCCCTGTCCATTGACAACGGTAATTGTAATGGGGAGGATGTAGAACTGGAATATACCATCACGGGTGCCACAGGGCCGACATTCGATATTGTAATCCGTAATTTGGATACGGGAACCGTAGTAACCAACACAACGACATCCAACACAACCGATACTTTTTTTGTACCCCAAGGGCCCTATGATATTTCGGTCATCGACAACGGTACCGATTGTACGGGTGGTGATACGGTTGAAGCCGTACTCAACATGCCACGGGTCGATGTCATCGACAACCAAAATGCCAACTGTAACGAATTGGGCCAGCTGACCGTACGAGGTAGTGGTGGAACACCATATCCTCCATCAGGTGCAGGGTCGCTTCCCGATGGTTCTCCCTATGAATATGCCTTTGTGGATGCTGGTACGCCACCTGTTTCCGGTAATTATGATACGGAAACTACTGTATACCTAGCCGGAACCTTAGGTGGTACTCCATACGATATATGGGTACGTGATTCCCGTGGTTGTGAATACATGACCTCGGCCACAGTTATTCAATTGAATCCCGATTTGCCAGATCCCGGAATAGTGGTCAACAACCAATGTAACGGTACGATACCTCCCTCGGGCTTTGAGATTGAAGTGACCATGCCGGCTTCCGTGGAAAATCCCACGTTTATTTTGGACGGACAGACTCAGACCCCGGTCTACGACCCAATGAATTCAACGACTGTTACATTTAATGTTGGAAGCAGTATTGGAGTGTACGACGTATACGTGGTCGATGCCAATGGTTGTGATGTAACGACTACTGCGGAGGTATACCAAATATTATCCGCCTCCGGCAATTTTACAGAACCGACCTGTAACGACACCGATGGTATCATTACGATCACTGCCAATGGCGGCAGTGGTAATTTCAGTTTCGAGCTGAGAAATGGTGCAGGTACGCCGACAGGTAATATGACCGGGCAAACAACAGGAATTTTTACAGGGG
>DASSWC010000254.1:0-3143 GCA_035705395.1 Pricia sp.
CGCGGCGTTTCGTAAGACATTAGGGAAACTTCGTTCTCGGGAAGATAGGGCACCAGTTCCGACGATACGAACAATATCTTTTTACCGTTCATGAATTGCGTTTATAAGTGAAATTTGGCTGCAAAAGTACAAAAATTATACGGATTAGTCGTAATTATGGTAAGTTTGCCCGCCGTAAAACCATCGTATGCCGGTCATTGATACCAAAAAAGAATTGCACGCACATCTCTCCGCATCGCCCCGAACGGGTGGAATTGGACTCGTGCCTACTATGGGCGCCCTTCACGAAGGGCATGTCGCCCTGGTCGAAAAGGCCATTGCCGAGAATGAAACGGTGGTGGTGAGTATCTTTGTTAACCCTACCCAATTCGACAATGATGAGGACCTTAAAAAATATCCGAACACGTTGGAGGGAGACCTGGCGTTATTGGAGGGTATTTGCAAGGATATTATAGTTTTCGCCCCTTCGGCGGATGAAATCTATGACCGACATATTCGTTCGAAAACCTATGATTTCGAGGGATTGGACAAGGGGATGGAAGGTGCTTTTAGAAAAGGGCACTTCAACGGGGTCGGTACCATCGTCGAAGTCCTTTTGCTTCTCGTGAAGCCGGATAGGGCCTATTTTGGGGAAAAGGATTTTCAGCAGTTGCAGATCATCCGGAAGCTGGTTGCACAAAACGATCTCCCCGTTGCCATCATAGGCTGCCCGATCGTCAGGGAAGAAAGCGGACTCGCCCTGAGTTCACGCAACGAAAGATTGCCGGAAACCCTCCGCCAAGAGGCATCCTTTATCTACCGGACCCTCCGGACTGCCAAAAGGCAATTTGGCACGAAAAGTGCATCCTATGTGAAGAATTGGGCCCAAAAACAGTTTGAAAACCATGCCGCCCTGCGGTTGGAATATTTCGAGATTGCCGATGAAAACACGCTGACACCCATCCAAAGAAAAAAAACGGACGTAAAATATCGGGCTTTTGTCGCCGTTTATGCCGATGAGGTTCGCCTAATTGACAATATAGCCCTGAATTAACTACCTTTGTCCCATGCAAATAGAAGTCGTAAAATCGAAGATCCACCGGGTAAAATGTACCGGAGCCGACCTGAACTATATCGGTAGCATCACTATCGATGAAGACCTGATGGATGCCGCCAACATCATCCGCGGCGAAAAGGTTCAGATCGTGAACAACAACAACGGGGAACGGTTGGAGACCTACGCCATTCCCGGTCCGCGCGGCAGTGGCGAGCTTACCCTGAACGGGGCGGCGGCCCGAAAGGTAGCGGTCGGCGATGTACTCATCCTGATTTGCTACGCCCGTATGGATATCGAGGAGGCGAAAAAGTTCAACCCCGCCTTGGTATTCCCGAACGAGGAGAACAATTTGCTCGAGTAGGTTCATCACATGTGCCAAGCTTCACAAAAATTATCTTGAACGATACCCTGAAAAAGACATTAAAAACCGTACTCCCGATAGGCCTGGGGATTTTTTTGGTCTGGTACTGGTTCCGTTCGACTTCCTTGCAAGACAGGGAGCAAATATTGTATTATATTAAGGAAGCCGATTTGTTTTGGGTCGGCATTTCCATCGTTTTGGGGATTCTCGGCCACATCTCCCGCGCCGTGCGATGGAACTACTTATTACAGCCCCTCGGATACGCCCCAAAACTTAGCAACAACGTTTTTATCATCCTGATGGCCTATTTGACCAATCTGGGCATTCCCCGTACCGGTGAGATTTTAAGGGCCACCGCACTGACCACTTACGAAAAGGTGCCGTTCGAAAAGGGTATGGGCACCATCATTACCGAACGCATCATCGACGTGATCATGCTTTTTGCAATCATTCTCATCACCCTTGTATTGCAGACGGACATTATCTTGGGCTATCTCGAAAATGTCGGCATCCCACTGAACAAAATTTTACTTCTAATCGGTTCGGGATTACTGATGCTCGCCGGTTTTCTGCTGTTCATCAAAAAATCGTCCGGTAATTTTGCGCTAAAAATAAAAGCATTTGTAAAGGGACTTTTAGACGGTCTACTCAGCATTTTCAAGATGGAGCGTACCTGGGCATTTCTGGGCCACACCCTATTTATCTGGGGCTGCTATATCGGAATGCTTTGGGTCATCAAATTTACCGTGCCCGAGACCCTGGGACTCTCCTTGAGCGAGCTTATGGTCGCGTTCGTAGCGGGCTCATTGGCCATGATGTTTACCAACGGAGGTATCGGTCTCTACCCCCTAGCTGTCAGCCAGGCCCTGGCCATTTTCGGTATCGGCAAAGTATCCGGCGATGCCTTTGGATGGATTATGTGGATCTCACAGACGCTGATGGTCATCTTTTTTGGGGCAATATCTTTCCTAGTCTTACCGTTATTGAACAGGAATCGTTGAGATACCTACGCAAGAGCATGCCCTAAAAGCATCTCGACCGGCCCAGCGCTTCCCGAACACCCAAATCTTAGACCATGCTACGAAACCTTGCCTTATCTGCGTTCTTGCTATGCACCGGCCTGAACGCCCAAGTGACCCAGGAAATCTTCGAATCCTTTAAACTGCAGGAACGCCGCGACGTTCGATACTATATTCCCGAAGATTACGATAAAGCCCGGAAATACCCTTTGATATTGGTACTCGACGGCGACTATCTGTTCGACCAGACGGTGGCCAATGCCAAATTTTATCATAAATTCCATGGCATGCCCGCCAGTATCGTCGTGGGGGTCGACCAAAGCAAAAACGGACTCCGATACGAAGACTGCGCCTTTGAGCCCGACACGGGCCTGCCGACCGAAAAAGGAAAACTGTTCTTCGAGTTCTTGGGAACGGAGCTTATCCCCTATGTCGAAACCCATTACAGCACTGCGCCGTTCAAGATGGTCGTGGGTTATGACATCACCGCCAACTTTCAAAACTACTGGCTTTTTAAGGAAAGATCTTTGTTCAACGCCTATATCAACATCTCTCCCCTCTTGGCCCCGCAAATGGAGGCCCGCGTACCGGCCCGTTTGATGTCGTTCGACCAGCAGATTTTCTATCAGCTCATCGTAGAAAGCCTAAAAGATGACGATACCGCCCGCATTTTACAGATGAACAATGCCATCAAGGCCATCGATAAAGACAACGTGCACTACAGCTT
>DASSWC010000255.1:0-4473 GCA_035705395.1 Pricia sp.
CTTTGAGGTGCGCCGGTTTTCAGGTACCGCAATTTCTTTTGTCCCGTTCAGGTATTCTGCGGTCAGGGAGTTTGATCGCAATATATCGTTCAAGGGACCGTAGGCCACAACTTCGCCCCCGTGGGTACCGGCTTCAGGCCCGATATCGATAACCTCGTCCGCCGCTTTCATGATGTCCTCATCGTGTTCGACCACGATAACGGTATTCCCCAAATCACGGAGGGATTTCAGGACTTCGATCAGATTCTCGGTATCTTTGGGATGGAGGCCGATACTGGGCTCGTCGAGAATGTACATGCTTCCCACCAGGCTGCTGCCTAGGGAAGCATGTATATTCTCGATGAGCCCAGTATCGGCCTCCACCCCAAAGATACCGAGAATCTGATCGAAGTCCTGAAATCCCTCCGTGACCTGGGCAATACCGTCATCGTGGTCGAACACGATGAGGACATCATGAAAGCGGCTGACGAGGTTATCGATATCGGCCCTGAAGCCGGTACCCACGGTGGCGAGGTAGTGGCCTACGGTCCCCTGAACGAAATACTGCGAACGAACTCCCTGACCGCAGAATACCTGAACGGAACAAAGCAAATTGCGGTACCTGAAAACCGGCGCACCTCAAAGAACTACATCACCATCAAGGGCGCCCGTGAACACAATCTGAAAAACATCGACGTTACCTTTCCGCTGAATATGCTGACCGTGGTAACCGGTGTTTCGGGAAGCGGTAAAAGTACCTTGGTTAAGAAACTTCTATATCCTATTATATTAAAGGAAACCGGGGGCTACGGGGAAAAAGCGGGACAGTATAATGCCGTGGAGGGCAAATACAAGAATGTAAAGCATGTGGAATTTGTGGATCAAAATCCCATCGGCCGTTCTTCGCGTTCGAACCCCGTGACCTATATTAAGGCCTACGACGATATCCGTAGTCTGTACGCTTCGCAGAAATTGAGCAAAATCAGGGCGTATCAGGCCAAACATTTTTCCTTTAATGTCGATGGGGGCCGATGCGAAAAATGCAAGGGCGAGGGCGAAATTACCGTAGAGATGCAGTTTATGGCCGACGTACATCTCGAATGCGAGGCCTGCAGCGGCAAGCGTTTCAAAAAGGAAGTGCTCGAGGTCAAGTTCGAGGAGGCCAATATCGATGACGTACTCAATATGACCATCGACGATGCCATCTCCTTTTTTGATCGGCACAAACAGGGTAAGATCGTGACCAAGTTAAAACCACTACAGGATGTCGGCCTTGGGTACGTCACCTTGGGGCAGAGTTCCTCTACCCTGTCCGGTGGTGAGGCGCAACGTATCAAATTGGCCTCTTTTCTGGTCAAGGGAACGACAAAAAACAAGACACTCTTTATCTTCGACGAGCCTACAACGGGGCTCCATTTTCACGACATCAAAAAACTTCTGAAATCTTTCGACGCCCTCATTGCCAAAGACCATTCCGTTATCGTCATCGAACACAACATCGAGCTCATCAAATGTGCCGACTACATCATCGACCTGGGCCCCGAAGGTGGGGAAAACGGCGGAAGGCTGCTTGCAGAAGGTACGCCCGAAGAGCTCGTGCGGCATACGGACTCGTTTACGGCGGGGTATTTGAAAGGAAAATTGTGAAGAATAAAAAAGAGGCCGTTAAAGCCTCCCTTTTAATAATTTATCCGTGAATGGCTTACATGACCCATTCGTTTTTATGCATGCCACCGCCACATGACATTTCCTTGGCGGAAAGCGTGAACGTTTCGGTCAACGGGTTTTGCCCGGTGGAATCAAAATTCTCTTTGTACTTGACCATATAGGCTTCGGTCAGTTTGAGTTCTTTTAGGGTAGCGTCGGTATCCCTTTTGGTGAAGACGACACTACCGTCCTTTTTCCCGAAATTATCGGTCATCAACTCAAAAAGGGCGGTGTCACCGGTCGATTCTACGGTCAGGTGGACTCTGCCTCCTCGCGTAACCGACGAAGGTCTTCCTGTTGGATCCACTTCTTGGTTCAGGTCGTAGGAGCAATGGAGTACCTTGTACTCTTTTCCTCCTAAGTTCAACTTGGCTTTAAAAGACATAAAATGGTTTTTTAGTGGCAAATACTGCCTGATTAAATTTATATAACGTCATAAAAGACAGGGGTCTAAATTAGAGGAAATCAAAAATTCTTAAAAATTTATTCGCTAAAGCACGCTCTGATTGCCACATATTCGATGAACGACCTAATTTTATCCCTTAATCGTAAATCCTGATGGGCTGGCTTTTCGGGGTAGCTCGTTATCTATCGACGCCTATTTAGAATTTTTTCCAGAACAATCCCTTCTTGGTCCGCATGTCGACGGTCAAACTTTTAATGCATCCGGTCCGGGGATCGCGTACCATCTTGATTTCGTTCAGTTCCATTTTCACGTCCCGTATTTCGTTGAAGAATTGGCTTACCGTAAATCGCTCCCCGGTTTTGCTGAAAACGGGAATATTACTATAGCAAAAATAATTTCGGATGCCGGAATCATCGACTCTTCGGTTCGAATACCCCATAAGCATTTGTTGTAGTTGGTCTTGGGAAATTTCGATCCGGTTTATTCTTTCTGCCTCTTCCTTCCTTTTCCGCTCTTCCTCCTTTTTGGCTTCCACACCTGGTTTGTCCATAATTTGTTGCCGCAAGACCGCTTCTATGGGATCGGTGCGCCGAGAAATGTTACTTTTTTTGCGTTCCTTGATGGCCGGCAAAACGGTGATGCGCTGCTTGGCTTCGTGACGCAGGTCGTCGTTAACCACTAGCAATATGGTCTTTTCGCCTGGCCTTTTAAAAGTGTATTTCTCTAGTCTATCGGTGCCATCGATGTTTCGCGACTCCCCGAAACTCCACTGCCACCTTTTGGCAAAATCGGAGTCGTTGGCGAAAATCACCTCCTCACCTACCCGCACGTGTTTGGGTAGTATTATGTTCGGTATCAAAGCGGGATCGATACGTTTCCTAGGCTTGGTAATGACAATATTTTTCGTCGCCACGCACTGTCCGTTCATCTGCAAAGAAACCAGGTATTTGCCCGGTTCGGTAAACTGGTGCACTACATCCGAACGGTACATCGGGGCGCGCCCGTCACCGAATTTCCATTCCCATTCGACCCCCGAAATATCGATACTCTTAAACTCAATAAGGTCTTCGGTCGTGTAGGAATTCGATATCACCTCAAAACCGACCTCGTCACAATCAACGGTGGAGTCCATCTTGAATGATAGTAGGCTAATATCGACCAATAGTAATACTAAAAAGGTAATAAATACGTTTCGGTCAAAGTGGGTTTTTATAGGCATAGTATTCATCGGAAAACCTTATTTCTTTCAAATGCGAAATACTGAATCAAAAATTGGTTTCGATCCATGAGAATACAACTGATGTTTCTTCTGGTTATTGTGTTGTCAGGTTCTTGTGCAAGAAAAACCTATGACAAAACGGACTATTCGTACTACAGGCGCGAAATATCGAAACTCAATACATTGGAAGAGTCGCAACGTGAAAAAAAGAAGGACAATCAAAGGCAATCCGGGGATTCTAAATTGAATACCAAAGACGCCTCATTGAAGGCCGGGAATAGGAAATTGAAAGGGTCATACTACCTGACCCCTGCCGAAAAAGAAGCTTTTGCCCGACTGTTGCAGGTGCCGACGGATTCCATCATTAACGATAAACTGTATGCCTCCATCAAAGATTGGCTGGGAACCCCGTACCAATGGGGGGGTACGACTCAAAATGGCGTGGATTGTTCTTCATTGACCCAACAAATATATCAAGAGGTTTATGGGCGAGAGCTTCCCAGGACTTCTATTCAACAATTCTATTTAGACACCAGGGCTCAATTTCAGAGCCAAAAATATTTAAGGGAAGGCGATTTGATCTTTTTTAGGTTGCGTCATCAAGATAAAATAGTATCGCACGTTGGCATATACTTACAAAACGGCAAGTTCCTGGGATCCAATTCCCCCCGTGGTGTAGAAATCACCGATTTGGACACCCATTACTGGCAAGACAAATATGTGGCTAGTGCGCGATTATTGAGTCCGTAAATAATCACCAAGGCACAGCCAGTGAACAGATGGAATCAAAATAAAACGTGTAAAAAGTAAAGGCTAAAACGCAAAAGACCAATAGAAATCCGAACTTATGGCAAAAGCACCCCCAAAACAAGAACCTGAGGCTTCCGCTAAGAAGGCAACCCAAAAGCGTGATCGGACTTCCAACGACGTGAAAATATCCCAAGTCACCGACGAAAAAACGGAACCCAAGAAAAACCACCAGGCCCAAATCGCCGAAACACCCACCGAAACCCCCTGCGACAGAACGGAAAACAAGAAAAACCACCAGGCCCAAACTGCCAAAAAACCTACAGTAGACACTGACGAAAAAACGGGGTCAAAGAGAACCAATCGATCCCAACCTGCCTGCAAACATCCCGAAGCGACGATTGAACAACAGGTA
>DASSWC010000256.1:0-7776 GCA_035705395.1 Pricia sp.
ACCCATCCCGATAGGATGACCGTTTTGTCGATATCCGATTCGCGCAGTTCTCCGCAGGTGTGGGTTCTGTACATATGCTGTTGGTTTTAGGGGGCAAATGTAAGAAGTATTCGCGTTTGGCGCTGCAAGGCATTGCGGAAATCTATGCGGCCGTTTCCGATTGCTTGGAATTTTGATCACAACCGGAAGTCGTTTATTCAGCGACTTCCACTAACTCATCCTTTTTTACGGTCTCTTTTTTAGTTCCGCTACCACGTACCTTGATTTTTATTCGATACACGATATTGAACAACACCGGTACGATGATCAAGGTCAAAAATGTGGCTACGAGCAGCCCGAAAATGACCGTCCATGCCAGGGGTCCCCAAAAGACTACGTTGTCCCCACCGATATAGATTTCAGGGTCGAAGTTCGAGAAGAGCGAAAAGAAATCGATGTTCAGGCCAACGGCCAAGGGGATCAGGCCCAAAACCGTGGTGATGGCCGTTAAGATGACTGGGCGCAGTCTTGCCTTACCGCCGACAATAATGGCGTCGGTAGCGTCATCGATAGTGAGCAGGTCGCTATCTTCCATGTCCAGTTTTACCTTTTTGCGGTCGACCAAAATCTGGGTGTAGTCCAAGAGTACTACACCATTATTTACCACGATACCCGCAAGCGATATGATACCCATCATGGTCATCATGATTACAAAGGGCCACCCCGTAAGCATCAGGCCCCCGAAGACCCCGATAAAGCTTAAAAATATGGCTATCATAATGATCAAAGGTTTCGAAATGCCGCCGAACTGGAATATAAGGATCAAGCAGATAAGCCCCAGACCGGAAAAGAAGGCCCCGATCAAGAACATCTGCTGTTTGTTCTGTTCCTCAAGCTGACCGGTATAATCGATTTTGATGTCGGCGGGAAGGCCCTCGAATCCCTCCATTTGTTTTTGTATATTCGATACAACGGCCCCGGCATCGGTAAATCCGGGGGTAAGGCCGGAGTAGACGGTGACCACCCGTTCTCCGTCCCGATGCTTGATCGCGCTGAAGCCCGAGGTGTTTTTTTCCTTGGCAACGGCGGAAATCGGAACTTCCTTGATCTGGCCGGTGGCGGGATCCCTAAAAATAATGTTCTGGTTGAACAGGGCGCTTTTGTTGTAGCGGAGGTTTTCGTTGAAACGGACGTTGATGTCGTAATCTTCGCCCTCCTCCTTATAAATTCCCGCTTTTTCGCCGAAAAGGGATCTTCTTAATTGGGTACCCACTTCCCCTACGTCTACGCCCAACGCACCCGCTTTTTCACGGTCGACCATTACCTGCATCGTGGGCTTGGCCTTGTTCACGTCGATTTTCAGTTCTTCGATGCCGGCGATATTTTTCGAACTGATGAAGTTTCGGATATCCTCGGCGGTGTTGATAAGTTCGCCATAGTCTTTTCCCTCGAGCTCGATATTGATAGGATAACCTGCCGGTGGGCCGTTTGCATCCTTTTCTACGGAAATGGCGACTCCGGGATAGATACCGTCAAGCGCTTCCTGTACCTTGGCGCGGATTTTTTCGGTATTGATACCCTGTCGGTATTTGAACTCGCTGAAGTTTACCGTCATCTTTCCCCTGTGGGGCATTTCGGCCGACGAACCGCCATCGGTCAAAGGATTTCCGGCCCCTTCGCCCACCACGGATACCGCCGAGGCGACCATAAAGTTCTCGCCATCCTCTTTGTATTTTGGATCGTCAAGAACATCGTATACGCGGGCTTCGATATCTTTGGTGAGCTCGTTGGTTTTTTCTATGGATGTACCCTGCGGGTATTCGATATAGACATAGATTTCGTTGGGTTTGTTGTCGGGAAAGAACTCCACTTTCGTGCGTTGGGTTTCTAGGGATATCCCAAAAAGCCAAAACACCCCAATCAATAACAGAAAGGTTATCACAGAGTACCAGTACACGTTGCGCCCGCGCAAGGCATGCTTCAACCGCCTTTCGTACCAATTTTCAAAACGGCTCATGGTCTTTTTCTGAAAGCCCTCCGCGGCCCCTTTGATAGCGTATTTGTACACCCAGAACATAATAGCCGTGAGGAGTATTACCGTACCCAGACCGCGTAGGGCACCGCCGAACAGCAAAATCAAAATACCGATCGTACCCAGGATAGCGCTCATACGGATCAGTTGCTTTTTGGTCAAGCTTTTTTCATCGGTACTCATAAACTGGGATACGAGCATGGAATTCATGAAAATGGCGACGAACAGCGACGATCCCAGTACGACGGAAAGCGTTATGGGGAAAAAGATCATAAACTGCCCAAAAATACCCGGCCAGAGCCCAAGGGGGACAAAGGCCGCCACAGTGGTAAGCGTGGAGATAATAATGGGAACCGCAATTTCGCCGATACCTTTTTTAGCTGCCTCCATACGCGGCATGCCCTCGGCCATTAATCTATAGACATTCTCTACCACCACAATACCGTTGTCGACCAACATACCCAGCCCCATGATCATGCCAAAGAGGATCATGGTGTTCAAGGTAAAGCCCAGCCACGATAGGATGACAAAAGACATGAACATAGACATCGGTATGGCGAAACCGACAAAAAGGGCATTGCGGAAACCCAAAAAGAACATGAGCACCGTGACCACGAGAATGATCCCAAAAATGATATTGTTCACTAGATCGTCTACCTGGTTCAGGGTTCGGGTAGAGGAGTCGTTGGCTATGGAAATATGCAGGTCCGGCGGATAATAGTTGGCCTGTTCCTCTTTTAAGACTTCCTTTATTTGGTCCGCTGCGGAAATGGCATTACGCCCGGCCCTTTTCTTTACGTCGAGCATGACAACGTTCTCACCAAATTCTCGGGCGTAGGTGGTCTTGTCTTCTTCCTGGAACGAAACATCGGCAATGTCTTTCAGGTAGACCGCGCCGTTTTCTGACTTGACCACAAAATTGTTCAGTTGTTGCGGATCTTGTATTTCACCCAGTATACGTATGGTACGCCGTTGTCCGCCTGTTTCCAAATTGCCGGCGGACATGGTCACGTTGCCGTTTGAAATAGCGCTTAGCACATCCTGAAAACTCACCTTGGCGGCCATCATTTGAAAGATGTCCACCGCTACTTCGACCTCTTTTTCCTGTGCGCCCCGGATATCGGCCTGCTTGATTTCTGGCAGGTCCTCTATCTCGTCCTGAAGGTGCTCTGCATATTCCTTTAGCCTTTCTACCGGATAATCGCCCGTAAAATTGATGTTCATGATGGGCACTTCTTCCGAAAAGTTCAGGTCGAAGACGTTCGGATCCACTTTGGCACCGTTGAAAAGAGGCCAGTCTTCGCTCGCCTTTTCACTGTCGACCTCATCCTTGACATCCTGTTTGGCCTGCTCGACGGTGATTTCCTCGTCGAATTCCACTGTAATGATGGAATAATCCTCTTGAGAGGTAGAAAGGATCTCTACTACGTTGCTCAGGTTTTTCAGGCGGTCTTCCAAGGGGTTTGTAATCAGTTTTTCGATATCCTCGGCGGTATTACCGGGGTAGGGGGTACTGATATAAATCTTGGTTTCGACAATTTCCGGAAAATCCTCCCGGGGCATGGCCTGATAGGCCGAGAATCCCAACCACCCTAAGATGGCAATCATCACATAGATGACCGAGGGGTTGTCGATGGCCCAGGATGATAGCCTAAATTCTTTTTCGGCATTCTTTTTTACCTTGCTCATTGCAATAGGAGTTAGTTTTTAGAGGTGTTGGTGTTCGTTTTTTCAGGTGCCTGGGGATTCGTGTTTTTAACAAAGGCCCACCAGGGCCTTCTAGGTGCCAATTCCTGTTATTATTTTTTAATTTTCACCTTCTGGCCGTCCTTGACTGTCCTGGCGCCCTCCTTGATGACCTGGCTTCCCTTTTCAATGCCGCTAAGCACTTCGATTTGGGCACCTTGGGTCTTGCCGGTAGTAATGATGGTTCTATGGGCCGTAGCTTCATTATCCTCGTTCGGGTTTTTCGCCAGATAAACGTATTGTTCGCCATCCGCGTTTTCGGTAATGATGCCCGAGGGAATAAGAATGGCACCTTCGCTGGTATAATCGTTAAGGCTTACTTTAACGGCGAGATTGGGCTTGATCATTCCGCTTTTGTTCGGAACGGGAATCTCAACGCTGAAAGAACGGTTCGAGGGTTTGATGAAATTACTGGTTTCCCTGATTTTTGTGGTTATGCTATCGCCTAGCACGGGGATATAAACAATGGCCTGATTTCCCTGGGTTATATCGCCCAGATACGATTCGGGAACATCGACCTCGACATACATGTCCGACAGATTGACAATGCGAAAAACCTCGGATTCGGAGCCGGGGGAGACAATGGTACCCTGGTTTTTGATCACATCGTCGATGATGCCCGTGAAGGGGGCCCGGATGTCCGATTTTCCCAACTGGCTCTGCGCTTGTTTGACAGCGTCTTCGGCGGCCTCGTATTGCGTCTTCGCCGAAAGGTATTCGATTTCGGAGCCGATTTTTTGGTCCCATAGTCTTTTTCGGCGCTCATAGGTGGTCTTTGCCAGTTCGGCCTGTGTTTTTAATTGTGCCAATTGACTTCCCATACCGCCATCGTCAATGGTCGCCAAAAGCTGCCCCTTTCGAACCCGATCACCTTCCTTGACATATACCTTGTTCAATTTGCCGGACATCTCGGGATAGATCAAAACGTTCTGGTCGGTCTCAACACTGCCCCGCAGTTCCAAGAAGTGATTGAACATCTGTGGCTCGGCCATGATGGTATTGACGAGAGGCAGTTTTTCTTCCCCCGACTTCACCGCGATGGCGGAGTCCAGTTTTTGGATATTTGCCTCGATCGCTTGCTGTTGTTCCGTAATTTCGGATTTCTTGGCACGTAAGGCCTCTAGGTCTCCCTGTGCAATCAGGTCCTCGAGGGATTGCTCTTTCCCGCCACAGGCGGAAAGGGCTACGGTTGCGGTAAGGATGTATAATATTTTCTTCATCATAATTGGTTTAATTGAAATCTTCAGGTAAAAAGTTTATTCGATGAACTCATTCCTCGTTCAAGATCACTTCCAGATTTGTTTTCTTGTTGATTACCTCTACCATGGATTGCAAATACCCCTGCTGGGCATCGTACAATTGGGTCTGCGCCTGTCGGAGCTCAAAGCTGCTGGCGATGCCCTCCGAATATTTGATCTGGTTCTTGTTCTCTATACGTTCGGCCAATCTTAAATTTTCCTCGGCCGTGCGATATTCCTCGATGGCCAGGATGTATTCACTTTTGGCCTGTTCCAGTTGTAGCCGGATTTGTTCCTCGGCTTCGGTGAGTTGGGTCTTTGCCTTTTCCATGGCTATTTTGGCCCGTGCGGTACTTGCACTCCGTTTCCCGGAACTGAAAATGGGAATGCTCAAATCGAAGCCCAGTACCGAAGAATCGAACCATTGTTGATCGCCGCTAAAGAAATCAAATTCGTTGGAAAATGCAGACGATCCGTAATTGATAAAGGAAGTCAAGGTGGGCAGGGCCTGGCTTCGGGCCAGTTTCCATTCGTAATAACGTTGCTGTGTAAGGTTGAAAGCCAATTTATAATCCGTATTGTTCTCCATGACGAATTCTTCCTCCATAAGCGAGAAATCGATTTGGGACTCAGTCAGATCGTCCAGGTCCTCTTCCAACCGGGTCGGGGCGTCGATGGCGATACCCATGACGAGGTTCAGCATCTGACGGGTAATGTCTTCAAGCCGTACGGCATTCTTCAATTGATTGTCGACGGACGACAGCGTTATCTGCAGCTGTTCGACACTCTCTTCGTCACCTAATCCGTTTTCATAGAGTTTTTGGGTCTCGAAAAGGTTTTTTTCGAGATTCGCTTTGTTTTTCTCGAAGATGGCCACGCTTTCTTCGGCAAGCAATACGTTTCCGTAAGATTCTACGACGGATTTACGGACCTGTTGATCTGTTTTCTCCTCATTGTTGGCACTATAGCTCAAAAAAGCCTTGGTGGCCTGTACGCCTACGATGTACGAGGGGTCGAATATTTTCTGGCTCAAGGTGGCCGTGGCCGTGGCCGAGTGCTGCGTTCCAAATACGATAGGAATAAAACCTTCCGGCGTATTTACATCAAAATTAGTTTGGTCCACATCGAAATATTCATTGACTACATCAATGGTGCTTTGAGTGTTATCGAAAGCTGCAGCTGGTAGCAACGAAACAGGTTGTTTGAGCTGGTTCTGATAGCTGATGGCACCACTGATCTGGGGCAAACCATCGGCTATGGTCTCCCATTTCTGTTTTCGGGCGTCGATGATATCGCGGTCCGCGTTGATGGCACTATAGTTGTTTTCCAGCGCAAAAGCTATCGCCTCTTCCAAGGTAAAACTATAAGTTTGCTGTATGGTATCCTGCGAAAACCCTTGCGTCATAAAGAACAGAGCCAAAAGTATTAGAATATGATTCCGCATTTATTCTTGATTTGAGTTGATGATGGCATTCAATTTTTTTCTTCCTTTCGGGGTTACGATGCCTCTAAGGTGATATTCCAGGTAATAATGCTCCAAGTCTTCAATATTGAAAGTTTCCATAGGAAAAAGTTCGCGGTCTTGAATACTCAATACGCCCGAAAAATAGATCCTCGAAACAAAATCGATGTTGAGGTTATCCCTATAAATCTGTTGCTCTATCCCTTTTTGTATGTTCCGTAATACGCAGGTTTGCATAATGTCGTATTGCTTTTTCTTGAGCCTATTGAAAATACCCGGGTAGTATTTCCTCAACTGGTGATGCGGCGAAGATCTACCCTCCTTTAAATGGATCATTGCGAATTTTTTAATGTCGTAAATCTCGTCGATAGGGTCTTTTTCAAGGGCGCAGATTTCATCGATCCCGCTGGATATTATTTTAAACAGGTGCTCCGTTGTCGCCTCGACTAGTTTGGTTTTATTTCTATAATGGGTGTAAATCGTTTTTTTCGATATCCCCAGTTCCTGTGCAAGGTCGTCCATGGTGGTATTCTTGAACCCTAGGGTCAAAAACATATCCGCGGCTTTTTCAAGTATCTTTTCTTTCATAGCGGCGGCAAATGTAGGCACGGAAACTTTAAAAACAAAAATAGTTTCCTAAGTTTTACAATAATTTAACACGTCTTTAACCGGAGGGCCATGGCGTTTAATTCTCGCCGGTTGCCCCGTTCCTAAGACGCTGAACGTACTCGCTATATGCTTGTTCACCTTCCTCTTTCCAAAATTGGTCATAGTGCTTCCATTTCGAAAAATCGCTCCCCGATGACCAACGGCTCCCGGGTCGGCAGCGGGTATTGGATTTTTCACGTTTTTTTCCCCGGCCATGCCACTCGCATCCGCCTAAAATCAATTTCGCCAGCACCAGTATTCCTACGGCTTGCCAATAATCGATGGTCGTCAATCCGAAAATATCCGGCATCAGCCAATTCCACAGCCACATGAAAACATAGCCGAACAATAGGATAAAAAGGGCTATCAGTAGCATAATGAATAGGACTTTGATAACGGACCTAAAAAATTTTTCTACTTTGGTCCTTACTTTGTGCTCTACATATTCTTCCATAGTTTCAATTTTTAGTTCGCGATTTCCTTTTTTGTTTCCAAGTCTTTTAGTAGGATGGAGAGGGCCCGATGTCGTCTTGACATCAAGGTACCTTGAGGAATTCCTGTTTCCATTGCAATTTGCTTATAGCCATACCCCTCGAAGTCGACGGCCACGATTATGTCCCTATAATGGGGTTTTAAATTTCCGAGGGCTTTTTTCAGTTCGTTTTTCAATT
>DASSWC010000257.1:0-11595 GCA_035705395.1 Pricia sp.
CAGATGAACAATGCCATCAAGGCCATTGATAAAGACAACGTGCACTACAGCTTCACCCAGTACGAGGGCGCCGATGCGATTTCCATCGCCACCTATGGCATCGGAAAAGCCTTTGACAACATTTTCCACATGTTTAAACCCATCAGTCCCAAAGAATATAAGGAACAAATCCTGACGCTCAACGGCCCGGTTTTTCAATATCTAGAGGATAAATACCAGGGCATCGAAGACCTCTTCGGCTTCGAAAAGCCGGTGGAGCTCAACGACATCATGGCCATTTACGCCGCCGCCCGAAAAAAGGAGGATATCGAATCGCTGAAGCCGCTATCCGATCTTTGCAAAAAGCAGTTTCCCGACACCATGATGGGCTTCTACTTCGAGGGCGAATACTACGAGCAGCTCGGTGAGCCCAAAAAAGCCTTCAAGACCTTTGAAAAGGCCTTCGCAATGGGCGAGATCGACTTCCTCACCAAAGAGATGGCCCTTGGAAAAATGGATGCGCTGAAGGCGGATTTTGGGTATTAAATACCATAGGCTTTAATTTCGATAGGTCCCGCCCTGGATAATTCGGAAGTGATTTTAGGGCAAATAAAAACATTCTTTGCTTTTTAGCCCAGGCCACAATACCTTTAGCTTGAATCCAAGACAAAAATGTCCAAAACAAAAACAGCCTTTTTCTGCCAGAACTGCGGAACGCAATACGCAAAATGGGTGGGGCAATGTTCGGCCTGCAAGGAATGGAATACCGTGGTAGAGGAAGTCGTACAGAAACCCGAAAAGTCGGATTGGAAGACCATTGCCAGCCCGAAAAAGCGAATGGCCAAACCGCTGCGGGTACACGAAATCAGTTCGGACAAGGAAATGCGTCTGAACACGTTTGACCTGGAATTCAACCGCGTGCTGGGAAGCGGGCTGGTACCCGGGGCCTTGGTGCTTTTGGGCGGCGAACCCGGGGTGGGCAAAAGCACCTTACTCCTGCAGATAGCACTGAGGCTTCCGTACAAAACCCTCTACGTCTCCGGTGAGGAAAGCCAAAAACAGATAAAAATGCGGGCGGACCGCATCCATCCGAACAGCGAGACCTGTTTTATCCTTACGGAAACGAAAACCCAAAACATTTTCCAGCAGATCGAGGCCGTCCGTCCCGATATCGTGGTCATCGATTCCATCCAGACCCTGCATTCCGACTATATTGAATCGGCAGCGGGCAGTATTTCGCAGATCAGGGAATGTACCGCCGAACTGATCAAATTCGCCAAGGAGACGAATACGCCGGTTATCCTTATCGGGCATATCACCAAAGACGGTTCCATCGCCGGGCCCAAGATTTTGGAGCACATGGTCGACACGGTACTTCAGTTCGAGGGCGACCGCAACTACGTATACCGCATTCTCCGGGCCCTCAAAAACCGCTTCGGCTCCACAGCCGAACTGGGCATCTACGAAATGCAGGGCGGGGGGTTGCGGCAGGTCAACAACCCCTCTGAAATATTGATATCGAAAAATGACGAGGGACTCAGTGGTACGGCCATCGCATCGACCATCGAAGGCATGCGGCCGTTGATGATCGAAATTCAGGCGCTGGTCAGTACAGCGGTATACGGCACGCCCCAGCGCTCGACTACCGGCTACAACGCCAAACGCCTCAATATGCTTTTGGCGGTGCTCGAAAAACGGGCGGGCTTTTCATTGGGTGCCAAGGATGTGTTTTTGAACATCACCGGGGGTATTTCCGTCGACGATCCCGCCATCGATCTGGCGGTAGTGGCGGCCATACTTTCCAGTAACGGGGACATCCCCATAGAAAAGGGCGTTTGTTTTGCCGCCGAAGTCGGATTGGCGGGAGAGATACGCCCTGTGCAGCGGGTGGACCAGCGTATTTTGGAAGCGGAGAAACTGGGCTTTACTTCAGTCTATGTATCCAAGAACAATAAAATTGGATTGAAAAATCCCAAAATATCCATAGAACGGGTATCCAAGATCGAGGATGTGGTTCGCCGATTATTTGATTGAAGGTAGGCGTGTACAGCATCACCGGTTATCCCGCATAATCCGCGCCAACACCATGATGACAATGATTACCCCTATGATCAGAAGTAACTGTCCGAACCCTACTTTCAGAAAATACATACCTCAAATTTAAGACATTCAGGTTGGGTGAACTACGGATTTGGAAGTGATTCCGAAACTTTTTGGTAAACCCAATGGTACAGAGGTGTTACGGGGCCGGATCGGGAATGGCATTGTGAATTTCCCCGATGCCCTTCAACACCTCATCGTTCAAATTCACCTCGATGCTGGCGATATTTTCCCGTAATTGCTGCATCGACGTGGCCCCCACGATCGTGCTGGTGACAAAGGGTCTGGAATTCACGAAGGCCAAGGCCATTTGACCTATTGAAAGTCCATTATCCTTTGCCAATTGTTGATATTTTTCAGTGGCCCTGACCGCAGTTTCCCCACTATATCGATTGTATTGGGGATACAGCACCACGCGGGATGTCGCCGGACGCATTCCCCCCAAAAACTTGCCGGTCAAGGTACCAAAACCCAAGGGCGAATAGGCCAGAAGTCCCACTTTTTCCCGAATCGCAATCTCCGAAAGACCGACCTCGAACAGGCGGTTCAGCAGGTTGTACGGATTTTGGATCGTAATGGTACGCGGCAAACTGGCGTGTACCTTGCTTTCCATCAAATATCGCATGGTGCCCCAGGGGGTTTCGTTCGAGATACCCACGTGCCGGATCTTACCCTCGTGTATCAGGTCGCGCAAGGTCTGTAGAACTTCGTGGATGTTGTCTTTCCAATGGTCGGAGACATTGTGTTGATAGCCCCTTTTCCCGAAATAGTTCGTGTTGCGTTCGGGCCAGTGAAGTTGGTACAGGTCGATATAATCCGTCTGCAGCCGTTCAAGGCTGCCATTGACGGCATTGCGAACGGATTCGGGCGTAAATCCGGTAGTGCGGATGAATTTTGCCATTTCGCCCTTGCCCGCAACTTTTGAGGCCAAAACAATTTTATCGCGATTTCCGTTTTTTTGGAACCAGGTACCGATAATCTTTTCGGTATCCGCATAGCGATCGGGGTGGGCGGGAATGGGATACAGTTCGGCCGTGTCGAAAAAATTGATGCCCTGGTCCAGGGCATATTCCATCTGTTCGTGGCCCTCTTCTTCAGTGTTCTGGTTGCCCCAAGTCATGGTACCGAGGCAGATTTTACTGACCTCGATATCCGTGTGGGGCAATTTAGTATAGATCATGGGTGGTTTAGGGATGTATTGTTTTTGAAAGGGCAAACTTACAAATTAAAACGATGTAAGCTCATATCCCGCTCTTTCCGTGCCCCCGTTTAACACCGATGCTATTGCTAAGCAAGCCTTACCTGTAATCCTTTTCTAACAACAAAGCGGCCATGGGAGAAATCGGCCCTGCTAGGCGGACAGGGTTTCGACGTCCACCAAAATCGGGCAGTGATCGCTGTGTTTGGCTTCGGGAAGGATGACCGAACGCTTCAACCGATCTTTTAATGGTTCGGACACCATCGCATAGTCCAATCGCCACCCTTTGTTGTTGCCACGGGCGTTGGCGCGATAGCTCCACCAGGTGTAATTATCCGGTTCGTCGTTGAAATGGCGGAAGCTGTCGATAAAACCGCTGTTGATAAAATTGCCGATCCATTCCCGTTCCACGGGTAGAAATCCCGATACATTTTGGAGGCGGACGGGGTCGTGGATGTCGATGGCTTCATGGCAAATATTATAATCGCCCAAGACAATAAGGTTCGGGCGCAACGTTTTCAACCCGTCGACATATCCCTGAAAATCGGCCATATACATCAGTTTGTGATCCAAGCGCGCGAGATTGGTGCCCGACGGCAGGTATAGGCTCATTAGGGAGATATCGCCAAAATCGGCACGCAGGTTGCGTCCCTCGAAATCCATATAATCGATTCCCGTTCCGAATTCGATATGGTCCGGTCTTGTTTTTGATAGGATGGCCACCCCGCTATAGCCTTTCTTTTGCGCGCTGAACCAGTACTGATAGGGATATCCGGCTTGCTCGAAAAGCGACAGCTCCAACTGATCTTCCATAGCCTTGATTTCCTGAAGGCAAACCACATCGGGGTCGACGGCCTGCAGCCAAACCAAAAATCCTTTGCGTAAAGCGGCGCGGATGCCGTTTACATTATAGGATACGATTTTCATATTCCAATTTCATGTTTCGAATTGGGGCGAATGTAAGCAAAGCAGTTAAAAAACGGAAGTTTCGCATCCTAGGAAACCTCTGCAATTCGTTATTTTTGCCGATTCATCCCAATATATGAAGTTTCGGCCCCACGCAGCATTTTTGAAGTATCCCCGGATAGTAGGTGCCAGTCGTCAGGCCAGGTGGTTTCTACCCCACGCATTATTTTTAAAACATTTCCGGGAATTCGACCGCCATTTTCAGGTCAAGCGGCGTCGGCTCGTTGCCCTTCTTTTACTCCTTCCTTTTTGTTTTGTGTCGGCACAGGATCCGCAACCGCAACCCAAAGACAGCGTCACCCAGCTCGACGAGGTCATCCTCCTCGATGCCTTAAAGGCCAAAAACGCGACCGGAATTACTACTTCCGATGTCATTGCCGCCAAAATTTTCCAGAATTATAGTCCCGTTGAACTGACTTCCGCCATCAACCAAATCCCGGGCGTCTACGTGCTGACGGGTGCCCTGAACACCAACCGGATCACCGTACGTGGCATCGGCGCCCGCACCAGCTATGGAACGGACAAGCTGCGCCTGTACTACGACAATATTCCGGTGACGGACGGTTCGGGCTTTTCAACCATCGAGGCCTTCGACCTGGAGAACCTCAGTCAGATAGAGGTCATCAAAGGGCCCAAAGGAACGGTATACGGCGCCAATCTAGGAGGGGCCATCATCCTGAACCCCAAAGAGGCGCTGGGAAAATCCATCAACCTTTCGAACAACTTTACGGTTGGGTCTTTCGGACTTGTAAAGAATAACCTGTCGTTCAACCATTACGATGGGAAGCTTCGACTGGGATTGCAGTACGGGCATCTGGAAACCGATGGCTACCGGGAAAACAGCCGTTTTGATAGGGATGGGGTGTTGTTGAACGCAACCTATCAAATCGATGAAAAAAACAAAATCGGATTATTGGTCCACCATATCGACTACACCGCCCAGATCGCCAGCTCATTGGGGGCGACCGCTTTTGCAGGGAATCCCAGGCAAGCCGCCGCGAACTGGGGCGGCGTGGATGGTTTCGAAGCCAACAATTATTCGCTGGTGGGCCTTAATGTTACGCGACGGTTCAATGAGAGCCTCGAAAACAGCACCAGTATCTTTTATTCCTACCTCGACCATTTCGAACGCCGTCCCCGGCCCCTAGGCTTCCTTGACGAGTTGACCAACGGCTTCGGATTTCGGACCCGCTTTACGGGAGATTTCCGTCTTTTGAACCGGAAAGCGGAATACTCCCTGGGCGCAGAACTGTACAAGGATGAATACGATTGGTCGCTCTTTGAAACGCTCGAACAACCGGTGAACGGCAATCTTCAAGGCAATCGATTCGCCGACAACAAGGAGTTCCGGACACAATTCCATGGTTTCGGCACACTGTTAGTGCCCGTGACGGATGCATTCTCGGCACAAATCGGACTTGCCACCAACAAAACCCAATACGATTTTCGTGACCGTTTCAATACGGGAATGGAGAACACCAGTGCCGAGCGTGAATTCGACCTGATCGTACTTCCGAGCCTAGATCTGGAATACCGGTTTTCGGAGGTCGTCCGTCTTTTTGCCAATGTCAGCCGCGGCTTCTCGAACCCGACCGTGGAGCAGACCCTGACTCCCGACGGGGTCATCAATCCCGATATCGCCCAGGAAACGGGAACAAACTACGAACTGGGCACCGTGCTTTTTCTGGACCGGCGAAGATTTCACATCGACCTGGCACTCTATCAAATGGACGTACGCAACCTCTTGGTCGCCGAACGGGTTGCCGAGGACCAATTTATCGGTCAAAACGCCGGAAAGACCCGCCATCGCGGTCTTGAACTCGCCGTGGATTACACTTGGACTATCAGTCCAAGATGGCAACTATCCCCTTTTCTCAGCTTCACCCTCAACGACCATGAATTCGTGGAATTCGTCGACGGGGGCGAAGATTTTTCGGGAAATCCGTTGACGGGGGTCCCCAAACAACGGCGCACGGCGGGGATTCAGTCCCGCTTTCTCGATGGATTTTACTGGAACATCGCCCACCGTCATGTCTCTGAAATTCCCCTGACCGATGCCAACAGTCTCCAAACCGAACCGTTTACCGTATTCACTACACGGATGGGCTACCGCAGACCCCTGTCGGACAATTTTACCATCGGAATCGATTTCGGCATCAATAATATTTTGGACGAAAAATATGCCGCATCGGTGCTGATCAATGCAGGGAGCTTTGGGGGCGAACCGCGATACTATTATCCCGGCAACGCCAGGAATTACTACGGAAGTTTGCGGTTGGGGTATCGCCTGTAGACCGTGGCTGATGCGATAGGGATTTGATAAATAACTTATCCTTGCCAGTCCATTTTAACGGACAAGTTGGCCGCTACTTCATTGCTTAGTCCCCTACCGGCCGCAACCACGCCTTCATATCGACTGCCTTATGGATAATACCCTTGAGCGCATCGATCGCGACCCGCTGCTGCTCCATGGAATCGCGGTGGCGAATCGTCACGGTATTATCTTCGATGGTTTGGTGGTCGACGGTGATGCAAAAAGGCGTACCGACGGCATCCTGTCTGCGGTAGCGGCGGCCTACCGCGTCTTTTTCGTCGTATTCGACCTTAAAATCCCATTTTAAATCCTCAATAATTCCTTGGGCGATTTCGGGGAGGCCGTCCTTTTTGACCAAGGGAAAAACGGCCGCCTTGGTAGGTGCCAGCACGGCGGGAAGTTTCAAGACGGTCCGTGTACTGCCGTTATCGAGTTTCTCTTCTTGCAGTGCCTTCGAAAATACCGCCAAGAACATCCGATCGAGGCCTATGGAAGTTTCTACGACGTAAGGCACATAGCTTTCCCGGGTTTCGGGATCAAAATATTGAAGTTTTTTGTTGGAATATTTTTCATGGCTGCCCAGATCGTAGTCCGTTCGGGAATGAATCCCTTCCAACTCTTTAAAGCCAAAGGGAAAACGGAATTCGATATCGGAAGCCGCATCGGCGTAGTGCGCTAGCTTTTCGTGATCGTGGAAACGGTAGTTTTCCTCTCCCAACCCTAACGATAAATGCCATTTCATCCGGATTTCCTTCCATTTTTCGTACCATTCGTGTTGGGTGCCGGGCTTGATAAAATATTGCATTTCCATCTGCTCGAATTCCCGCATTCGAAAGATAAACTGTCGGGCGACTATTTCGTTACGAAAGGCCTTTCCGGTCTGGGCGATACCAAAGGGAATCTTCATTCGCCCGGTTTTCTGGACGTTCAAAAAATTGACGAATATACCTTGGGCCGTCTCGGGGCGCAGGTAAAGGTCCATGGCACTATCGGAAGTGGCTCCTAATTTCGTGCCGAACATCAGGTTGAATTGTTTGACTTCCGTCCAATTTTTGGAGCCGGACATGGGGCAGGCGATATCGAGTTCCTCGATCAGTTTTTTGACATCGGCCAAATCTTCCTTTTCCAGCGACCGGCCCAATCTTTTCCGGGTGGTATTAATCTGCTCTTGGTAACCGACTACTCTGGGGTTGGTCGTCAGAAACTGCTCCTCATCGAATTTGTCGCCGAAGCGTTTGGAGGCCTTGGTGACCTCCTTTTCGATCTTGCCCTCGATCTTGGCGACGTGGTCTTCGACCAGCACATCGGCGCGGTATCGCTTTTTGGAGTCCTTGTTATCGATTAGGGGGTCGTTAAAGGCATCGACATGACCGGAAGCTTTCCAGGTGGTCGGATGCATAAAAATAGCGGCATCAATGCCCACGATGTTGTCGTTGAGCTGTACCATGGCCATCCACCAGTACTCCCGAATATTCTTCTTGAGCTCGGCGCCATTCTGCGCATAGTCGTATACGGCACTGAGTCCGTCATATATTTCACTGGATTGGAATACGTATCCATATTCCTTTGCATGGGAGATTACCCGCTTAAAATCGTCATCTTGTATTGCCATGCCGCAAAAATAGAATTTTACGGACTTTAAAAGGACGAACTCTGCTTGAATTTTTTGGAATTACTTCAACTCAAATTCGGTAGTGGTCAAGAGTTTTTCATTCTCGAAAATATTGAGCCGGTAGTTGCCGTCTTGCAAAGAACCTTCGGGAACAGTTATAAAATCGCAGACATTGGTGTCTTCCCCAGAAAAACGCAACTCGACGCGCTTACTATAAATATTGCCGTTGACCGTTATCGTATTGGCATTATCTGCAATGACCCGCATATCGGGATTCAAGAACTGCAGGTAAATGACCTTTTGGGTGTTGGCCTGGGAGCTATCGCCCACGACGGTCACACAACCCCGAAGCTTTTCGATAATCGAGGCCTTGTTGGTCTTGATAGGCCGCCCGGAACGCAGCCGAAATCCGATTCCTTCCGCATTTTGGAGTTTCAGGTATGTTTTCACCTTGAGTACGGCATTGAGTTCCTTTCTTTTTTGACGTTGTTGTGCCTCCACTTTGGCCAATGCCCGGCTCTTGTTCCTTAGTTCCTCGATTTCGTTTTCTATTTTTTCATTCTTATCGGAAAGCAACATATTCTTATACCGAAAAAAATTGTTCTTCAGTTTCAAGCTGTCGTTCTTGGCCTCTAGCCGACGAAGTTCACTCTTGAAATCCCGTAATTTTTCCACCGTAAAATTCAATCGCCCTATCGAATCGAGAAGCTGTCGTACGCGGTACCGTGAGCTTTCGAGTTCAATTTCGTTGACCTCGTTGAGGGCAGAAAGCCGATCGACGTCGGTCTTCATCATGGTAAGGTCCTTGACAAGCAGTTCCTTCTCCTGTTCCAAGAAGGCAATCTGACTTCTTGATTGCGCGAAACTGTAATAAAAAGCAATAAGAATGCCAATAATAATGGCAACCAAGACGGTAAGCATGATCCTATGATTGAATTTCTTATCTTGGCCGTGCATTGTAGGATGTATGTGCTTCAAGCAGTGATTTAAAAGGTAGCGATTTTGATGTTGGGCAATCTAACAAAGGTATTAAATGATATCAATTCGGTCTTGATGCCCCGGGTGTGTTTTGGATGTAATGCGCATTTAATCCGGGGAGAGGACCTTCTCTGTACCCTTTGTCGTAACGATATGCCGTTAACCGGGTACAGCTTTAACGAAGAAAACCCGGTCGACCGTATATTTTACGGTAGAATTAACATAAAAAAAGCCAGTTCTTTCTTGTTTTTCTCCGAGGACGGCAAGGTACAGCGATTGATCCACCATCTCAAATACAAAAACCAAGAACGGATAAGCTCATTCCTGGGGGATTGGTACGGACAGATTTTAAAGGGGAATTGCGAATTGACCAGAGAAATCGATATGGTGATCCCCGTGCCCCTGCATGCCAAAAAATTACGGCATAGGGGCTACAATCAAGTGGCCGGGTTCGCGCAGAAATTGGCCGCGCATCTCGAAGCGGATTACGGGAATGACATCCTGATTAAAACCGCCAATAACAAAACGCAAACCAAAAAAGGACGCATCGGCCGATGGCAGGACGACAGACCCCTTTATACCCTTTCGGATGCCGATTCCCTTAAAAACAAGCGTATTCTTTTGGTAGACGATGTGATCACCACGGGCGCCACGATGGAACTATGTGCCCAAACTTTGCAACAGACACCGGGAACTACCATCTATATGGCCAGTATGGCCGTGGTGCCGAAATTGTGGAACTAACCTAGAAAATCACACATCCCGATCCCGTCACCCAGGGCTCACCAAAAGGACGGGCATGCAGCCAGGGTGCCTAATTTTGGAATAGGACCTTGCGATGGCGCGAACAATGTTAAAAATCCCTTTATCGTTTCGACCTACTGTCAAATTAATTGTTTCTTTGTGCCGAATCCGTTCGAATATGACCTTTCTCATCCGTCGTTTTGCGGCTTTTCTATTTGTATCCCTTTTGGCGGCTGCCCTTTGGCAATGCGCACGGCGGGGGAGTCCCAGTGGAGGCCCCAAGGATATCACTCCCCCAAAACTTATAAGCACCGAGCCCGACAGCATGACGGTCAATTTCAAGGCCAATCGCATACGGCTCTACTTTGACGAATTCATCAAGTTAGAGGATATCCAGAACCAGCTCATCGTTTCGCCTCCCTTGAAATACCAGCCAGAAATCAAGCCTCAGGGCGCTGCCAGCAAATATGTTGAAATCAAGTTCAAGGACACCCTACGCGAAAACACGACCTACACCATCAATTTCGGCCAAAGCGTACAGGACAACAACGAGGGTAACCCCAGCAGTTTTCTCACCTATGTCTTCTCGACCGGGGCCTATATCGATTCGCTCGACGTGGCCGGGGTGGTACGGGATGCCTTTATGCGGAAGACCGATGACTTTATAAGCGTAATGCTCTACGAAATCGACACCGCATACACCGATTCCACAATCTTTAAACGGCCGCCCAACTATATTACGAATACCTTGGACAGTACGGTAATCTTCCGCCTAAAAAACCTGAAGGAAGGCCAGTACAAACTTTTCGCCCTAAAAGATAAGGCCAAGAACAATGTCTTCGACCAGGATGTGGATAAAATAGCCTTTATGGAGGATACCCTTACCCTGCCTACGGACTCCACCTATCTGTTGACCCTTTTTAAGGAAGTGCCCAACTACAACATGGCCGTGCCGAGTCTGACGGCCAAAAACCGGATACAGTTCGGGTACTTCGGCGATGCAAGCGGTGTCGAAATCGCGCCCCTCGCCCCCTTGCCGGATACGGTACGCACCAAGGTACTAAAGGAGCGCGGCAAAGACACCCTTAACTATTGGTTCACCCCCTTCGCGATGGATTCCATCGTGTTTACCGTGACCAACGAAAAGGAAAAAGTCATAGATACCTTTACCGTTAAAAGCCGAAAAGTAGGTCTGGATTCGATGCAATTGACTGCCAGCCACAACGGTTCGCTGAATTTCCACGATCCCTTTTTCATCGGGGCAAACACCCCGCTTACGGCACTGGATACGGCCAAAATCAGTATGATGGACCAAGATTCGTCGGCAGTCGCCTTTACCGTGGATCTGGATACCGTGAAAAATAAGGTGGATTTCGATTTTGAGGTCGCCGCCAACCAGACCTATCAGATCGACCTACTGCCCGGGGCGATTACCGACTTTTTCGGTGAGACCAACGACACCCTGGTCTACAACCTATCGACCCCAAGCTATGCCGATCTGGGCAACCTACGGTTCAACATCGAAGGGGATAGCGTCGCCTATCCCTTGATCGTGCAATTGACCGACCAGCAGGAAGTGCTAAAACGGGAAGTCTTCGTTCCTGAGCCTAGAAAGCTGGAATTCAATAATCTGGAACCCGCGAAATACTTCCTTCGCGTGATTTTCGACACTAATGCGAACCAAGAATGGGATACGGGGAACTA
>DASSWC010000258.1:0-2021 GCA_035705395.1 Pricia sp.
TCCGCCACAGCCTGAGCGACCGGCAGATCGACCTCTTGATGAAAGGCGGGGTCATCAACGATTTTCGGGAGAAATTGGCAAGCTAAAACGTAGTTGGCCTACTCTTCGACAATTTCATCCTTTTCCGGTTCGGAAATTACCAGGGAGGCAACAATGCCGCCTACCAAAGAAACGGCAATTACCGTCAGGGACAGCCATTCGGGCAACTCCACATGATGGGAAAACAGCATTTTAAGGCCGACAAAGGACAGTATAACAACCAAACTGTAATTGATGTACCGGAATTTTACCAACATCCTCGAAATCAAAAAATACATGGACCGGAGTCCCAATATCGCTAAAATATTGGAACTGAACACGATAAAGGGATCCGAGGTGATGGCCAGAATGGCGGGAATACTATCGAGCGCAAACAGCACGTCGGTCAGTTCTACAGCGATGAGGGCCATAAAGAGGGGAGTGGCCGCGGTTATTCCCATGCGCTTCACAAAAAAATCATGGCCGTGCATCGTTGTTGTAACCGGAAAAAACTTTTTGGTTTGCCGAAAAATCCAAGAGTTCTTTGGATTAAAATCGCTCTCGTCAGACTTCAACATCTTATAGGCCGTATAGAGCAAAAATACGCCGAAGACATAGATGATCCAGTCGAACTTATTGATCAGCGCAACTCCGAAAAGAATCATGAGACCCCTAAAGACAATGGCTCCCAGAATACCCCAGAACAGCACCCGGTGCTGGTACAATGCGGGAATCTTGAAGGATGAAAAAATGACGGCGATTACGAATACGTTATCGATACTCAACGACAGCTCTATCAAATAGCCCGTTACGTATTTGAGCATGGCGTTGTTCGGGGTGAGTCCCGTTGGGTTTTCGACCAAGCCTTCGGAAAACAGCCAGTAAATAACCCCGGTAAAGCTGAGTGCCACCGATACCCACACGGCGGTCCATATACCTGCTTCCTTGGTTTTGATAACGTGTTCGTTCTTGTGGAACACCCCAAGGTCTAGGGCCAAAAAGAAAATAATCAGAGCAATAAACCCAATCCAAATCCACATAATAAAAAAATTTAGGCGCGAAGTTACTAATTGTAATGCTTACTTTTTAATTGTGCATCGGATTAGATTAAAAATCGGTCGGGTAGCGTTAATGATTTTCGAATCCATGTTCTATATTTCGCCTCAAATAATTTCCTGTATGAGTGACAACGAACATTTGAACGAAACACAGCAATTGGCCCTGGATAAAATAGCCGACACCCAGCATGAGATTTATGCATTGTTGAAACAGCGGTACAGCCCGCGAATATTCGATGACAAAGAAGTATCCGACGAGGACCTGAAGCGTTTGTTCGAAGCCGTTCGTTGGTCTGCCAGTTCGTCGAATCTACAGCCGTGGCGGTTTATTTATGCCCACAAAGGTTCCGACGGTTTCAATAAAATAGTGGAATGCTTGAGCGACTTTAACCAGAAATGGGCCCCCGAAGCCCCAGTACTTATGTTGACGGCATATAAAGAGAAAATGGATAATGGCAATGAGAATTTTCACGCCCTCCATGATTTGGGGCTCAGTCTGGGAAATATGACGGTGCAGGCACAGGACATGGACATTGCCTTGCACCATATGGCCGGTGTGGATTGGAAGAAAGCGCAAGAAGTCTTTAAAGTTCCCGAAGGATACCATATTACGACAGGCCTTGCCGTGGGGTATTACGGCGGGTCGTTGGATAGCCTGTCGGATGACCTTCGGAAAAAGGAAATCGCCCCACGCGAGCGCAGGCCACAAAAGGAATTTGCCTTTAAGGATGGCTGGAATCCGTCCGATTCAAAGTAAAAATTATGAAAGGCGGTTTGGCAATACTTTTGATCATCCTTTTCACTACGGCCCGCGTAAGCGCGCAGGACACTTTTTTCCAGGAAGGGAATCCATCCACCGAACAAAAGGCACGGGCATTGGTAGAGGCTTATCAGCCGGAACTGGTAATGACGGGTACCCAGGCCCTTTTGTTCGAACAAAAGTTG
>DASSWC010000259.1:0-4178 GCA_035705395.1 Pricia sp.
ATCAGTTCCCTGTCGGCCTCCCGTTGTTTGAGTCCCGCTTTGAGATCTCTCGCCACTCCAAAATGGCTCATGGCATCGGCGCGGTTCGGGGTGAGTCCGATTTCGAAAACCTCGTCCCGTTCCACCTCGAAAACCTCGGAACAAGGCATGCCCGGTCGTAAGGAATCGTCGAGCACCATTATTCCTTCATGGGAGGATCCGAGTCCCAATTCATCCTCGGCGCAGATCATACCGTGGCTTTCCTCACCGCGTATCTTGCCTTTTTTAATTTTCCAGGCCTCGCCTTCCGGAGTGTACAGGGTAGTGCCGATCGTCGCCACCGGCACTTTTTGGCCTTCGGCGATGTTGGGCGCGCCGCAAACGATTTGTATGGGGACATCCGCTCCGATATCGACGCTGGTCAGTTGCAATGCATCGGCGTTGGGATGTTTTTTGCACGCAAGTACATGGCCGACGACCACGCCATTAAGGCCTCCTTTGACGGACTCGAAGGTCGTTATCCCCTCGACCTCAAGTCCCAAATCGGTCAGGAGCTCGGCCGTTTTTTTGGAATTCCAATCCGTCTTGATGAACTGCTTCAGCCAGTTGTACGAAATCTGCATGGGATAGGATTAGTAAACGGCTGCAAATATAAAGCAATGCATTCGGAATTGGGAATTTGGCACATGGAATTTGGCACATGGAATTTGGCCTCCGATTACCACAAAGGTGAAAAGTTTGAAACCGGTTTACCAGGGCATCGTTGGAATTTGGCATATGGAATTTGGTTTCTCGATTGCCTTCGGGGAGAAAAGTTTGAAACCTGTCCGCCGGATACCCGTTGGAATTTGGACTTTGGAGCCTGGAATTTGGACTTTGGAGCTTGGAATTTTAAATGTTAGTGCCTGGAATTTTAGATAATGGTAGATTTTCCCAACCAGATATTCTCGTCGTTGAGCTTGTAGCTCTCATCGGAATCCACAATATTCTCCGCGATAAAATCCCCCACGTATTCGGTACCGTACTTACTGCTTCCGAGCACGTCGGGAGTGACTACTTTTTTGACGAAGGACTTGTGCACGGCGTTCATTACGGCATACGACTCCTCGTCCATTCCAAAATGCTGCAACATCATGGCGGTGCTGAGTATAGACGCCACGGGATTCGCAATATTTCGGCCCTTGGCCTGTGGGTAGGATCCGTGAAAGGGCTCGAACATGGCATTTTCGGCACCCACGGATGCTGAGGGCAACAATCCCGTGGAACCGATAATCACGCTGCCCTGATCGGAGAGGATATCGCCGAACAGGTTGTCGGTCAGGATGACATCGAACTGTTTAGGCTCGAACATCATCTGTACCGCCGCGTTATCGATAAATAGGCACTGGAGTTCGACTTCGGGATAACTCTTGCCGATTTCAGTGACCGTTTTTCGCCAGAGCCGGGAAGACTCCATCACGTTGGCCTTATCCACAAGGGTCAGTTTTTTTCTCCGTTTTTTGGCTGCCTTAAAGGCCAAATGGGCAATACGGCCTATCTCTTGTTCCGAATATTGGCAGAGGTCGGAGGCGACCGTACCATCGGCACTGATCGTTTTCTCCCCAAAATAGATGCCCCCGGTCAGTTCCCGGAAAATGACCAAATCGGTTTGGGCGATGATTTTTTCCTTTAAGGGGGAATTGCCGATGAGCGTGGGAAAGGTTTTAATGGGACGGATACTGGCGAATAGTCCCAATTCCTTCCGCAGTTTTAGCAGACCCTGTTCCGGGCGTACCTTGGCTTCGGGATTGTTGTCGTACTCCAGTGCCCCGATTGCCCCGAACAAGATCGCATCGGAATCGCGGCAAAGTTTCAAGGTTTCGTCGGGCAGAGGTTTGCCCGAGCCCTGCATGGCGATGGCCCCCACCGGTGCCTCACGGTACACGAACCGATGGTTGAAGGTATCTTCTACCGCTCTGAGACATTTTAGGGATTGGGCCAAAACTTCGGGCCCGATACCGTCTCCGCCAAGAAGGGCAATTTTTAGCTGCATATACAATCTGCGTTATGGCTTTACAAAGTTACCGGATAAATCGATTGCTCGGTACGAAATTTACCGATGATTTTTATATACCATAATTTAGTACTGTGAGGCAAGTCTCGGGAAATTAAATCCAATAAGGGATTACAAGAGGGACTAAAGGATACCGCTTTTGTCCATCGCCCGGGGTAGGAATAATTTTAGAAGAAGAAGAAAATATCAAGAAACGCTCTCAATATTGAGCTTACAGGCACTGATAATTTTCGGGATATCCGAGTCCGATATTTCCCGGTTCACGTCGGCAAACTTTAGGAACTCTTGATACACCTCGTCCAATTGGCGTTTTGTGAGTTCGTAGCCGACAATTTTGGCCCGGTAGGCCAAAGCGGCACGGCCACTACGCGCAGTAAGAACGATGGAGGATTCGTTGACGCCCACATCTTCGGGATCGATGATCTCATAGGTTTCCCGGTTCTTGATGACCCCGTCTTGATGAATACCTGAGCTATGGGCAAAGGCGTTGGCGCCGACTATGGCCTTGTTGGGCTGTACCAACATTCCCATTTTTTGGGAAACCATTCGACTGGTATCGTACAGAAGTTTGCTGTTGATATTGGTATAAAGGTTCAGGTCGGGGTGCTGGCGCAAGATCATCACCACCTCTTCCAGCGAGGTATTGCCGGCCCGTTCGCCGATGCCGTTGATGGTACATTCGATCTGACGGGCCCCGTTCATTACTCCGGCGATGGAGTTCGCCGTGGCGAGACCGAGATCGTTGTGGCAATGGCAGGAGAGCGTGGCCTTTTCAATGCCCTTTACGTTCTCCTTCAAGTATTTGATTTTGGCCCCGTATTCCTCGGGCAAACAGTATCCGGTAGTGTCGGGGATGTTCAACACGGTCGCGCCGGCCTTAATGACCGCTTCGCAGATCTTGGCGAGGAATTCGTTGTCGGTACGCCCGGCATCCTCCGCATAAAATTCCACATCCTCCACAAAGGTCTTGGCATAGCTCACAGCACTCACGGCACGCTCGATAATGGCCTCCCGGTTGGAGTTGAATTTGTGCTTGATGTGGGAGTCCGATGTTCCGATCCCCGTATGTATTCTCGGTTTCTTGGCAGATTTTAAAGCATCCGCGGCCACTTCGATATCCTTTTTCACGGCACGGGTAAGTCCACATACCGCAGCGTTCTTGACCAATTTGGAGATTCCTTCGACGGACTTAAAATCCCCGGGGCTCGAAATGGGAAATCCCGCTTCGATAATATCCACTCCCAGTTCGTCCAAACGTTCGGCGATGACCAGTTTTTGTTCGGCATCCAATTTGCAGCCGGGTACCTGTTCGCCATCCCGTAACGTGGTATCGAAAATCTGTACTTTATCTTTGCTCATTATATTTGTGTACTTTAGCTTGCTATCTTATTAAGGTATCGATTCTTACGAAGATACGACCAATCGATGGAAAGTACTGTCCCTTAACCGAAATAGTACAACGCCAAGTCCGTTTTATGATTATACAAACCATTGACAAACAAATTTTTAAACTATTTTAATTACGATGACAACTACGCATCGGGATCCCCTGTTCGTTTTGGTGAAATCCCTTTCGAAATCGGAAAAACGTCAGTTCAAATTGTACGTCGGCCGATTGGGTGTAAATGCGGATGCCAAGTTCTTGGCCCTGTTCAACTTATTGGACAAGATAAAAAAATATGACGAAAAAACGATATTGGGGAGCGGTATCGTCAAAAAGGCACAATTGTCGAATCTCAAGGCCCACCTCTATAAACAAATTTTGGTAAGCCTACGCCTGAATCCCGTCAATCAGACCATCAGGGTGCAGATTCGGGAGCAGCTGGATTTTGCGACGATCTTGTATCAAAAGGGACTTTACAAGCAGAGCCTGAAGATTTTGGACAAGGCAAAATCCACAGCCATCGAAAATCAGGAAAAGAACATCGCCTACGAGATCGTCGAGCTCGAAAAGATCATCGAGACGCAGTATATTACCCGCAGCATTCCCGATAGGGCTGACGAACTGGCGGTGCAGGCCAAGGAGCTGTCCGCCCAAAATGTTATGACCAGCAAGCTTTCTAACCTTTCCCTGCAATTGTACGGTCAAATGCTCAAGGTCGGCTATGTACGCAGTGATGGGGATTACGTGCGGGTCAAGGAATAT
>DASSWC010000260.1:0-4150 GCA_035705395.1 Pricia sp.
GCTCCACGGTCTTGATATGGGTGATTTTTCCGATAACCTGAACATCGGCACTGCTGCGTTGCAGCTGCGCGATCTTATAGTATTGGGTTCTATCGATATAGCGATTGGGGAAGAGATTTAGCAGATCCTGAAACGTCTGGATGCCGAGTTCGGACTGCAGGTTTTCCGCCCGGTTCGGTCCGACACCTTTGAGATAGGCAATGGGCGTTTGCAGAAAATTGGCGTTCATAGGGCTAAAATAGGGGTTCGCATGTTCCAAAGCAATCTAAAACCTTAAATTTGGTGCGGTTTATGAATTACGTGCGGTGCCGGATCTTAGGTTGCGATTGAATTTGGTTTGAAGCCATCAATTCGATGCTGCGATTGAATGTGGTTCGAACCTGAAATTTATTGTAATCCTTGCCTTAAAACTATTATGAAAGTATTGATCGGTTTACTTTTTTTCTCCGTTTGCGCACCCTGTCTATCGCAGCATCAGGATAAGGTGGATTTTATGCGGGGGGAAATTTTTATCGACCCGGATCCCGGGCAGAAAAGCATTCACGGGTCCGTTGCCTATACCTTCTCGATTTTGCAGGATGTGGATTCCGTTTTTTTGGATGCCCAAAATATGAATTTTTCAAGGGTGCTACTGAATAGAAAAAGTACGAAATTTGTTAATTCCGGACACCGGGTATCCATAGCAAACAACTTTAAAGCTGGTAAAAAATATCGGCTGGAACTAACCTATACCTGTACCCCGAAACAGACCGTATATTTTTTGGGATGGGACGACGCGATCCCAAATAATGAACAGATATGGACACAAGGCCAGGGCAAGTATACCAGCCATTGGCTGCCTAGTTTCGACGCGATGGAAGAGAAGGTGGAGTTCGATATGGCCATTCGCTTTGATACCACCTATGAGGTAATCGCCAACGGAAAGCGGGAAGCCGTCAAAAAGGCCTCCGATGACCGGAAAACCTGGTATTTTGATATGGACCATCCGATGAGCAGTTATCTACTGGCCTTTGCAATAGGCCGATACGATTACCAGGAACTGGTTTCCAAAAGGGGTACCCCAATAAAAAATTATTACTATCCGGAGGATAGCCTTCGCGTCGAGCCGACCTATCGGCATACCAAGACAATTTTTGATTTTTTGGAGGATGAAATCGGCGTGCCGTACCCGTGGCAGAACTACAAACAGATTCCCGTCCGGGATTTTCTTTACGCGGGCATGGAAAACACCGGGGCGACGATTTTTTCGGATGGCTATGTCATCGATTCCACTGCCTTCGTCGACAAAAACTATATCAATGTCAACGCCCACGAACTGGCACACCAGTGGTTCGGCAACCTGGTGACGGAAAAAGACGGCAACCACCACTGGCTACATGAAGGTTTTGCCACCTATTATGCCTATCTGGCGGAAAAAGAACTTTTTGGGGACGAACATTTTTATTGGAAATTGTTCGGCGCGCTGTCCCAGCTCCGGGAAGTAGCCGCACAAGGTGACGGCCAGAGCCTACTGGATCCCAAAGCCAGCAGTCTGACCTTTTACGAAAAGGGAGCCTGGGCGCTTTTTATGCTTAGGGAACGGATTGGGGACAAGGCCTTTAAAAAGGGCATCCAAAAATACCTGCACACTTTCCAATTCGAAAATGTGATCGTTTCCGATTTTTTGGGGGAAATGGAAAAGGCATCCGGAAGCGATTTAACCGATTTCAGGAAGGATTGGCTAGAGAGCACAGAACTTCCCTTCCACCGGGCACAGCAAACCCTGGCCCGGCATTCGCCATCCTTACGGCTGCTATTCGAAATGCGGACGGATCTACAAAACTCCAAAACCGATTCCATCGACTTTGCCCGATATTGGAACGCCAGCCCTTCCGTCCATCTTAAAAAGTACATCCTTCAAAATCATCAGAGAGCCCTTTCCGATGAAACGATCCAAAAGGCCTTTGCCTCCGATACCGTGCCCATCCGGCAGGCATTGGCCGCCACCAATGAGATCAAACAATATCCCAAGGAAGCATATGAATCACTCCTAAACGACCCAAGCTATATCACCATCGAAACGGCCTTGTTCAAATTGTGGCAAACCTATCCGAAGGACCGAAGAAAATATTTAAACGCTACTAGGACCATTATTGGGTTGCCAAACAAGAACGTTCGCCTGCTATGGTTGCTTTTGGCCATTGTAACGGAGGATTACGAACCCCAGAACTCGGAGCAGTACTTTGAGGAACTGACCCAGTACACCTCGGAACGTTATTCTTGGAAAACCCGTATGGCCGCTTTTCAATACGCCGGCGAAATCGGTTTTACCGACGAGGCCCTGACCCATCTGATCCGGGCTGCGAACCACCATGCTTGGCAGTTCCGCAAATTCGCTAGGGAGCAATTGGACCGCGTGTTGAAGGATCCCGAGTATAAAAAACTAATTGAAAAGGTGGGGCGGAAACTAAAGGGGAAGGATTTACGTTATGTTAATAGTGTTTTAAATTGAGGGATACAGGTATCCATACCTTTATACCATAAACCGTTAATGGACAATCATTGAATAATACCGATATCGAATGAGAGCATTGGTCATATCCGGCGGGGGTAGCAAAGGCGCTTTTGCAGGCGGTGTTGCGCAATACCTGATGCAGGAAGCCCATCGTAACTATGACCTGTTTTTAGGCACATCTACCGGAAGTTTGTTGATCTCGCACCTCGCCCTGCAAAAAATCGACAAGATCAAGGCGGCGTATACTTCCGTGGACCAAGACAGTATATTCAGCAACTGTCCCTTTACCATCCATAAAAGATACGGGGTGCAGACCATTGGCATCGACCACTGGAACGTGCTGAAGAATTTTTACCGGGGCAGTAAAACATTTGGTGAAAGCCACAATCTGCTTAAACTCATCAAAAATACCTTGACAAAAGGGGAGTTCGACGAACTGAGGCGCGGGCGTAGTGAAATTGTCGTGACGGTCGCCAACCTTTCCCTGAATTCCGTGGAATACAAGAGTATCATCGATTTCGATTACGAAGAATTTTGTGAGTGGATTTGGATTTCGTGCAATTACGCCCCTTTTATGACCCTTGTGCGGAAAAACGGCTGCGAATATGCAGATGGCGGCCTGGGCAACATGGTTCCCATCGAAGAAGCCATCAAGCGCGGGGCGACCGAGGTCGACGTTATCGTATTGCAGACCGAGATCAATCACCTCAACCGATTGCCCTCTAAAAATCCGTTTTCCTTGATGACTTCCATTTTCGAATTCATGCTCGATCGTATCGAGCATCAAAACGTACGTATTGGCAAGTACGTGGCCGGAAACAACGACGCCATCATCAACTTTTACTACACGCCGACCGTGCTCACCACCAATTCCTTGATTTTTGATAAGGAAAAAATGAAAATATGGTGGGAAAGCGGATTCAACTATGCCAAGTTAAAGAGTAACGAGCTGAATCAGATCAAGCCGGAAACGGAGTGATCGATGGACGACAATTTTCGGGTTCGAAGTGCCTTTGGCACAATCAAGGGATCGGTTGATTTGCAAGATTGAGGTTGATTTTGGTCCATAAAATGTCACCAGAGTTCCCCGACCTCTTTCTTGACATAGGAAAGGGCGGTGGCGGAAGGTGATTCCTTATCCATTGTCTGGGTCAGGATATCCTCGCGCAACTTGTCGGCGGAATCGGTTTCGCTCATGGCCGCTTTGCGGATCATCTGAACGGTCGCACTTTTTGCGGCCTTGATGATATTCCAGCATTCGTCCGTCATGTAAATCTGCTGTGAAAGATTATGGTCGAATTCGTTTTCGATGCTTTTTATGAGCAGGGACTCATAGGCATTCTTATCCGTTGATTTGGGCGCGACCCGTACGACAAGGCTCGAGATGGCGATACGCTCCAAAAACAGGGCCATACGCTCGTAGGCCTGCAACCGGATGGGGAGGGTATTTTTTTGTGTATCCTTGTGTAGCAAGAACCTGCGTCGCCCGTCTTCGTTCTTGGTGTGCAACTTGAAAAAATAAAAAGCAACGACCCCCGTGACCACGGCGGGTAGTAAAAAGCCGAACATCTGTAAAATTCCTTCTTCCGACATATATTTTTGATTAAATTACTGGTTGTAGAACGAAGATTTTACGATAAAAGTATCACTTGTCGG
>DASSWC010000261.1:0-11471 GCA_035705395.1 Pricia sp.
TTTTCCTGGGCTACCCGTGTCAATTCCTCGCCCGCAACCTCCTCGACGGAATACCCCAGTGATTTTTCCTCACGCTTTATGCCCAACGCAGTGACCACCACCTCATCCAAAGCCTGGGCACCCGAATTCAAGGTCACATTGATGAACATTTGCCCGTTGACCTCGATTTCTCGGGTTTCAAATCCCAAATACGAAAAAACCAGGACAGCATCGGAGTCGGATACATTAATACTGTAGTTGCCGTCGAAATCGGTGCTTGTTCCCGTAGAGGTCCCTTTCAGAACCACGCTGACACCGGGCAACGGCATGCCATCTTCGGAGGCTATTACCGTTCCGGAAACGGTTTGTGCGCTTATGGAAACGCCGAACAGCAGAAACAATGCGGTGAGCATTCCAAAACGCGGCGCGAATTTGGTGGGCTTATTGGAATAGATGTTCATAGTCTGGTTGCGTATGGATTATCGATATTGATTGCTTTTAAAAGCGATTAAAAATCATTCAACGACTTCAAAGGTCAACACAAGGGCATTGGTATTGACGCCGATAAAATCTTGTGAGGCGGCCAGGAACATTACCAGGCGCATCGAGGTGTCCGTAATATCCTGAATAATCACTTTTTGCTGAAAATCTTTAAACCCGACGAATTCCGTTCCGGAGAAATCGAGGGTGCTCACCCCAGGGTAAACCAACTTCCCCTCTGGGCCATAAACCGATTTGATTTCGAGGTCCTCACTGGCCACGTAGGTAAATGTCGCATCCGCTTCGGGTGTGTAAAGTCCGGTGCAGAGTCCGAAATCGGAGCCTCCATCGTTCACTATGCCCTCTTCGCCCGCAGTAACGAATTGATACAACAGACCGCTAAAGGCGGCCCCATCAGCTTTTACATCGTGTTGATAGCTCCCGTCGAAAAAGAAGGTATACTCGTCTTCATACACCTCGGCCATCCCCAAGCCGGCCCCGAAGATACCCGCAGGTAGCGGATTCGGTGCGCCCTCAAAGGGAGAAAGAGCGGCATCCGCATTGGCGAAGTAGTCGTTGTCGGAATGGCTGCTGGCGAGTCTCCACGTTTTTCCCGCGACTGCCGTGGCCCCGCCGGTCAAGAGCACATAGGAGGTGATGTCCAGGGCCAGTTCCACTTTATCGACAACGGATTCCCCGTTGGCATCCGTCGCGGTCAGGACGGCCGTGTAGTAGCCACCCTCCTTATACGTATGCACGGGGTTCTGTCGGTTACTCGTCGTGCCATCCCCAAAATCCCACATCCACGCACTAGCACTGTGGGTCAGGCCCTGAAAGGCGACTTGTTTTCCTTTTGTACTATGAAAAATATCCGCGGAGAGGGGAAAAATGTTGGTTTGACCGTTGTCATCGGAGCTACAGGAACCTAGGGTCAGCACGAGACACAACACGGCCCCTAATAATGTATTCGTTTTAGTATTGTACATAACCTATTCCTTTAAATGCATGGGTAAAACTGAAATGATTTTGGCCCCTCGGCGGTATGCGAAATTACTTAATCCTTAAAAATATCTTAAATTTTTAGCTATTTCCCAATAAAATTAAGATTAATGCTCGCATTATGTTTCAGGAATATTATTAATTATACATGACTTCTTACCCCCCGATTTAATTTTTTACATTTAATTTTATGGGGTCGGATATCCCATGGATAGTGAAAGTTCCGGCAGCCTTAAAACCAACGCAACCCGGTACGATGAAAAACCTTGGCCTCCTATTGTTTTCGATTTCCGTCCTCTTTGTAACCTCTTGCCGGGAGCATCCCAAAAAAGAAGAGGGAACCGTGGCGGCCACAGCAGCGGAAGTAACCCCAAAAACCGCTCTGGAACATTATTTGAACACCGAAGACGCCGCCTATAGTTGGGAACTTAAAGATTCCTTTAGCCTGGATAAGGTAACCGCGTACGACATCCTATTGACGTCCCAAAAATGGCGTGAACATACTTGGAAACACCAATTGACCATTTTTGTACCCGATACAGTCGCTTTCGACGGCGCTTTACTGTTCATTACAGGAGGACGTTTGACCGATGGTATGCCCAACTGGAAGGATAAGGAAAAAATCGTCGATGAATCGGCCCCTTTCGCACAGATGGCCCAAAAAAACGAAGCTCCGGTTGCCATACTACGGCAAGTGCCCATGCAGCCCCTGTACGGGGATCTGGTGGAGGACGAATTGATTTCCTTTACATTGCACAATTATAAAAAGGACAAGGACCTTACGTGGCCGCTGCTTTTTCCGATGGTAAAAAGTGCCGTAAAGGCTATGGATGCCGTACAGGAATTTTCAAAGCAGCGTCTAGGGAAAGACATCGAAAAGTTTACCGTAGCCGGAGCCTCCAAACGGGGATGGACCACCTGGTTGACCGGTGCGAGCGACAAACGCGTGGCGGCCATTGGCCCCATGGTAATCGATGTGCTCAACATGCCGGTAAGCCTCGATTACCACCTTACGGCATGGAACGAGTACAGCGAGCAGATCAAGGATTATATCGAACTCGAAATCCCGCAAACGGTCAATACCGAAGACGGAAGAGCCCTCACCCAGATGATCGACCCCTATTCGTACCGGGAAAAATTGACTATGCCCAAGCTTCTGTTTATCGGCACCAACGACGAATATTGGCCCGTCGATGCCATTAAAAATTATATCGGCGATATTCCCGGGGAGAATTACGTTCAATACACGCCAAATGCCGGGCACGACCTGGGCGGCGGTGAACGGGCACTGAAGGCATTGAGTGCCTTCTGGGGCAAGACCTTGGCCCAAAAACCCTATGACGACTTAGCATACGAACTTAATGCCGATGCGACTTCGGCCACGCTTGACGTCGCATCTGACAGCGAGGCCCTTAGTGCAGCCTACCTATGGTCCGCCGATTCCGAAGACCGGGATTTTAGGGACGAAAAATGGGACTCCACCCAACTCCGACTTAGCGGGGACGGGAAGGTAATCCAGAAAATCCCCTTCCCGAAGCAGGGCTACGAGGCCTTCTACATCGATCTGGAATATAAGGTGCCCAACGGCGGAACATATACCAAGAGCACCCGAATGTACGTGGCCGATGATGATGAAATCCTGTAACCCTTAATACGACAGCCTATGAAAAAGTTGCCTTTGAACACCTTGCTATCCGTACTTTGTGTTTTATTTTGCTCGGGGAGTTTCGGGCAAGGGAATAATCAAGCCCCCCAGCTTGCCGAAGCCGTGCACGGGATGGTCGATACGCTGCCGAAGGTAGAGACCTGGGCAGAAAAGCTGGGCTGGCCGGCCGGGAAAAAAGTGATCATACTGCATGCGGACGATGTCGGCATGTGCCCCGAGGCCAATACGGCAGCCAAAAAGCAGCTAAACGATGGGGCGATACAGTCCGCCGCGGTGATGGTCCCCTGTTCCAGTGCCGAGGAATTTATCGGGTGGGCCATCAAAAATCCGAATATGGATGTGGGGCTGCACCTGACCCTGACCAGTGAATGGAAAACCTACCGATGGGGGCCGGTTAGCAGCGATTCGGAGGTGCCGGGTCTCTTGGACGGGGACAATAAATTATGGCATACCGTGCCCCAAGTGGTGCAGCATGCTTCTGCCGAAGAAGTAGAAAAGGAAATCAGGGCGCAGATCGAACAATCCATTGCGTGGGGGCATCGCCCCGACCATATCGATACCCACATGGGCACTTTGTTTGCTGATCCCAGTTATGTGAAAGCCTATCTCAAAGTCGCGCAGGACTATGGTATCCCCGCCAACATCATCGATCTGTCCAAACCCGAAGTATTGGCCGAGTTCAGAAGCAAGGGCTACCCGTTAAATGATGAGGTAGTTGAAATGACCAAAGGCTATACCTTACCGCAATTGGATTATTTTACCAGTGCGCCGAAGGCCGATACCCATGATGAAAAAATTACCGCTTTCAAGGACTTGATCAAGGATCTGGAACCCGGTCTGACCGAAATCATTTTCCACCCCGCGGTATTGACCGAGAACCTCAAAAGTATTACCGGGTCTTGGCAACAGCGTGCCTGGGAGGCCCAAATGTTTTCCGACCCGGACCTAAAACAATTTTTCGGGGATGAGGGTATCCTCTTTACCAATTGGCAGGAGATTATGGAACGCTTCGGGAAAATGAAATCCTCCGAACCAAAAAATAAGGCCTTGCCAAAGGTCGTACCCATAAACCATCCCGCAGTAATGACCCAAGAATTTATTTATGATATCGAAAACGCCCCGACTCCGGAATGTCATGCCTCTACCATAGCAATCAGTCAGGGTACGGTTATCGCATCCTGGTTCGGCGGCACCGAGGAAAAAAACAAGGATGTCGGCATTTGGGTTTCGCGAAATACGGACGGAACCTGGTCTACCCCTGTTGAAGTCGCCAATGGGGTGCAAAAGAATGGCACGCGCTATCCGAGTTGGAACCCCGTACTTTTTAAACCCAAAGGGCAACCGCTATATCTGTTCTATAAAGTGGGTCCAAGTCCGCAGGAATGGTGGGGACTTTATCTGACCTCCAAGGATGATGGGAAGACGTGGTCCGAACCTGAAAAACTCCCCGATGGAATCTTAGGGCCTATAAAGAATCCACCCGTACAATTGGAGAACGGCAACATTCTTTCCCCTTCCAGCAACGAGACCAAGTCGGGGGAATGGACTATACATATAGAGCGAAGTTCCGATGGCGCAAGAACCTGGTCGAGTTCCGGTCCCTTAAACGACCCAGACGAATTTGGGGCCATTCAGCCCGTTATCCTGGATTATGGCAAAGACAAACTTCAATTGCTCAGCCGAACAAAAAACAACGTCATCTCCCAAAACTGGTCGAAAGACGGGGGAAAATCATGGAGCAACATGACGGCCACATCGTTGCCCAACCCCAATTCAGGTATCGACGGGGTAACCTTAAAAGACGGTCGGCAGCTCTTGGTCTACAATCCAACGGATAAAAATTGGGGCGATCGGGTACCCCTGAGCATCGCGCTTTCCGCCGACGGAAAAAATTGGGAACGTGTTCTAGACCTGGAACCACTGAGGGAAACCACGGACAGGGAGGGCGAGGAATATTCATATCCCACCGTAATACAGGCCGATGATGGCAAGATACATCTCGTCTATACCTGGAATCGAAAAACCGTAAAGTATGTGGTCTTGGACCCTGAAAAACTCCAATAGGGGAAGCGGGAGACGGGAGGGAAGTCAGTAAAACACGCCACTATCTTCGATGACTTCGCATTTTCGGCAGTCCGCTCCTAATTTTTTGGCCGTCAACAAGTAGGTCTCGGGATGGGGTTTTCCGTGTTCGACCTCCCCGAAAATGAATGGTTTTAATGGCTGCTTACATCAAACTTTCCGCATTACCGTAGATCCTTTTTATCGCCTTTGCGATGATATGCATGTCGGTTTGGTTCCCCATGAGAACTTTATGATGGATACATACGGATTCTTCCTTAAAAATACGCTCGCATACCGGTAACGAATACCGGGTGGGATCGATGGCGGCCCAATACGAATCGTTTAACTTATGCCGTGCAGGTTTGGTATGCGGCACATACAACGGGCAGTTATTCAAGGGTTCATAGCAGGCATCGACCACAATGCCCAGTTCAGCTTCGAGGGCACTTCGGAATTTGTGGATGGGCAATCCTTTAAATTCATTTTTAACGTACCGGAAAGCATAATTAAAATAGGCTTTTTTTGTTTCGCGGGCATCCCTTTTTAGGGGGAAGGTGCCGGGAATTTCCATTAAAAGCTCGTTCAAATAGGTTCCGTTGGTCTCGCGGACGGCATTTTGCTCGGGCAGTCTTTTTAGGCCTTCGAGCAGAATGGCGGCTTGAAATTCAGTAATCCTTAAATTGCCCGACTGGATGAAATTTCCGTCATCACCATAGTCCCCAATCCCTTTGTCCGCACCGATGAGGGAATCTCCTTCGGGCCTTCGGCCACAGTTTCTTAGCGCATCCATTTTTTCCGCCAGATCGGGAGAATCCGTGGTCATGGACCCTCCCTCCCCGGCGGTAAGATGTTTGGACAACTGAAAGCTGAAACTGCCCACGTCGCCGATACTTCCCGCCTTTTTCCCCTTCCACTCACCCCCGTGCTTGTGCGCACAATCTTCTATGACATATAGGTTGTGTCTCTTGGCAATCTCCATAATCGCATCCATATCGGCAAAGGCCCCGTAAAGGTGTACCGGAATGATTGCCTTTGTTCTGGGGGTAATCGCCTTTTCGATGGCTGCCGGATCAATGCACCAGGTATTTTCAAGAACGTCGACCAAAATGGGCGTTGCGTTTATGTCGATGACCGTGGCAGCCGTGGCCTGCCACGTGATGCCGGGCACGATTACCTCATCGCCGAGGCCTATGCCCATAGCTTCCATGGCGAGCTGCATCGTCATGGTACCGTTTACGGTGCAAATACTGTACCTGGTGCCCGTAAACGCGGCGAAAAGCCGGTTGAATTCCGTTTCCTTCGGTCCGTTATATGACCACACCCCGCTGTGCAACACCTCGATCAGCGCATGTTCTTCTTCCTTGCCCCAAACCGGCCATTTCGGCCACGGATTTGCGATCGTATCACGACAGGGCTTCCCGCCCTGAATTGCCAATTTTTGCATAGTTGATCTGGTTTAAATTCCAACCGTCCACTTTTAAATCCGGTACTGAAGAATTCGTATAGGTAGCTCGCAAGGTTCTTTTTTCACCGGGTAGCAGGCTTATAAAGTTATCCTCCCAAAAAACAGGAAGAATGAGTTCTCCTGTATCCTTTTCGATCAATTTAAGATTGATCAAAAAAGCGATAGTCTTGCCTTTGTTTTCAAGCATTGCAGTCATGATTTGATTTTGCCCTTGCTTTTGATGGTCATAGGATACATTCAAATTAACCTTGGGAAGGGTATTTAACAACCTCAGGTCGGCGTATTGTTTGCTCGGGGTATGATACGCGAATGCCCCTAGGTCGGCCTCGTAATCCAAGAGTTCATCCCGAGTGGAAAGCCAATAGAAATTGGTGGCGATTTCATTGTTTTGAGCATCTGACAGGCGAAGATCCAGAAAAAAAGTCGAGGAAAGGTTTTCCATTGCTACGATCTCGTATATTGGATTGGAACTATCGGCGGGCGCATCAAAGTACTTCTCTTTATTCAGAAGCAACCGGGTATCGATATCGTACATACGGATCCTTGCCTTCAGGGCTTTGACTTCATCCGTAAAATCGTTGATCGCATAAATCGTATGATTGCCATAATTATAGGCCAAATGTAAGGGTAAACAGGCTTTTTGCGTCGCGTAAAACGCTCCTGTGGGCATCAAGTAATAGTCGTAGAGTTGCCAATACATTTTGGGCCAGGCGGCGTTCAACATCCAATGGATAATGCCCGTACATCGGTGCTTATTGACCCGGAAAGCCTCGAACATGGGCCGCATAAGTTCATAGTTCATGGCCTGGGCCTTTTTGTCGAATTCTTCTATGGCTTCGGGTTTGCCGTAACGACGGTCGATAGCTGCCGTAAATCGGCTAAGATTTGAGAACTCGTAACGACCGCAGTGATAGTTCCATATTTCGTTGATCGGCCATATCTGGTCATCGGGGATAAATTTTTTCAGGCTTTCCAACTGCGGTATTTGCGCACCGGGGCCCGTTTCGGTATTAAATCCGTAGGCCCCTCCCAAACCGGTGTCTGTAAACCAGTACACGGGGGCGGTATAGGCATAGGGACCCAACATCTTAACCCCCGATGACCCGCTGATTTCGCTTACCACATCGTTGTTGCCGATAACGTGCTGATCGCTACCAACACCCCCGGTCGAGTTCAAATAAGGCCGATCTGGGTCGTATTTGGCAAAAGTTTCGATGTATTTTCGTTCCAAGGCCGTGATCGGCACTTTGTCGCTGGCAACCGTCCAAACGAAAATACTGGGATGGTTACGCAACCAAATTACCTGATCTTCCCAAGCTTGGGCTACGACTTCTATATCTTCGGCTGTAAAGACCCCCCCGAAGCGTTCGTCCACCGGCACGCCCAAATGTATCTCATGTTCCCAGTGGCAGCTCCATCCGACCATCAGCAATATACCGTGTTCATCGCACAGATCGTAGAGGGTATGATCCTTCCCCCAAATGCCTTCGAGACGGATGCAATTGAGGTTCATCTGTTTTACATATTTGACCTGAGCCTCAATATCTTCATCCGTATCCATTAAAAATAGGTCGTCGGTCCATCCCGCACCTTTGATCAATACGGATTGCCCGTTGATTTTAAAGCCGCGGTGGAGTTCGTTCAGCCAATAGTCCCCGACCTCTCGAATCCCGAATCTTATACTTTCGGCACTAGAAATTTGATCCTCTATTTTGAATTCCAGTTGCAATTCATATAATTCGGCATTCCCCAAATGCAGGGGCCACCAGAGCCTAGGATTTTCAAAGGCCAATTGGGGGAATCCGGTAACGTTGAATTCGACTTGTGTTGCGTCTTTTGTCGGAACGGTTATTCTCTGGGTGAATGCTATGGATGCTATCCTCCCTTGCAAAATTCCCGATATAGGTTTGCCGGCATCATTTTTCAATTCGGCGGATACGGTCAGCTCCGCATACTGCAACGTTTTTAAATCCACTTTGCTCCGTACAAAAGGATTTTCGATGCGCACCCCTTGATGAAGTCGTAAAGTAACCGGTCTAAAAATACCCATATTGCCATCTGGCGGGGCGGGGTTCCAATCCACAAAACCCGTACTGAAATCACCGGGTTTGGGGGGTATGACCTCAACCGCTAACACGTTACGGCCTTTAGCGATATATTCACTCACGTCGAACGAGGTGCGTCGGTAGGCGCCGTTGATCTCTGTAGCATTCGCAACCCACTTTCCGTTCAGCCAAACATTCGCCTTGTAATTTATACCATCAAAATTCAGGGTGGCAAAATCCGTCATTTGATCCGCTTCAAGATTAAATTCAGTGGCATACCACCAAGGTATATGGAACGGTTTTGGGGAAATGTGCTTCAGATTTTCTCCGAAATAGGGGGCTTCGATACTTCCTTGGGCCACCAACGTGCCCAAAACAGTTGAAGGAACCTTAGCGGGAACCCATTTACTTTTGTCATGCCGCAGGGTCGAAATAACGGTCCCATTTTCGGTAACATGTTCCGAAGACCTAATTTTCCAGTGCTTGGAAAGTTTTATTTTGAAATTATTCCCCATCATGCCCCCACAATCATTTCGTTTCCCCGTCATGTTTTTTTAGGGTTTGTCTCGCCTTCCACACGAGTCCTCCCCCGAGGGAAATCAGGATCAGTCCCGCCACGAGATCTGTCATCCGTTGTACGAAAGTTTCCGTAAAGGCCATAGCGACCACAATGATCGCGCCGAACAGAAGCATGAAAATACCCAGGGCACGGTTCATCAATGCCGATTTAATTTTGATTTTGCGCGCTGTCTCTGTCATAATCCCTACAAATTATTTAAGGGCATTCCTAAAATTGATAATATATGGTCGCCAAGATGGTCAATACGACCAAGGACCACAGTTTTAGGTTGTTCCACCAATGCCGGTCGTCTTTGGCAAGACCTTCATACATATAATCGTTCGGCAACATCAGGACCAATATCCCGATAAGAAAATAAAGGCCGAAGAATATCCATTTTGCCGTTTCCGATGAAACTCCCGAAAGCCAATCGAAATTTAACATATCACATGCTTTTGTTTTTGGTGACGATCTTTGCGCTGAACACTAGGCCCTCGAGTTCGGATTTCTTGTGTTTTTTGGTCATCAGGCTCACGACGATGTTGACGATAAAGGCCAAGAGAAAGGACCACCACGAAATGTATAGAAAGGGATCTTCAATGGTAAAAAAGCGCGTTTTGAATAGATTGAGAAAAACAGCAAAACCGATACCAATGACCAGTGCCGAAAGTCCACCCCATTGGGTAATACGCTTCCAAAAGATCCCCAATAACAAAATGGCGAACAAAGGTCCTTGAAAATACGACATAAAAGTCTGTATGGCGACGTAGAGCCCTGGAAAATCACTGCTTATGGGTGCCGTTGCCACCCCTAGCACCAACAATACCAAAGTGCTAATTTGGCCCACCTTCAAATAGTGCCTATCATCGGCATTCTTTTTAATGAAGGGCTCATAGATGTCTTTGGTAAAAAGTGTGGCAGTAGAATTCAACAGGGAATCGACACTGGACATCAGGCCCGCAAAAAAGGCGGCGAACATAAGGCCTATCAAGCCCGGGGGAAGGATCGTTTTGATCATCATCGGTAGTGCCAGATCGCCGTCCGCGAGATCGGGATGTACCACAATTGCCATAAGTCCGGGAAAAAGGACCAGTATGGGAATGAACATTTTCAGCGCGGAGCCAAAAATCATACTGGCCTTGGCATGCCACTCGTTTTTGGCAGTCAGGCAACGCTGTACGATGGCCTGATTGCCGATCATATAGGCGTTGGCCATGACAAAGGTAAGCCCGAACAAAATTCCCGTCCACGGAAAGGGAGACCGGGTATCGATCGGTTGGATGATATCAAAATGGCTTCGATACTCCGGCCCCATCGCACTTATTTTTTCCACCATATTCTCCCATCCGCCCACCGCATCGAGACTGAGAAATACCAAGGCAAAACCGCCAATGAACATAATAATCATTTGCACGACATCCGTCATGATGACCGCCGTAATGCCTCCGAAGTACGTGTACAGGCCCACGACCCCGGCAGTGGACAGAATCGATACCCAGATAGACCAGCCCATCAATACGTTCAATAGCACGGCACTGGCCCAAAAGAGTACGCCCAGATCAAAGGCAAAGAACAAGATCCAGGTTAGCGATGCAATGGTCCGTACCGCTTTGTTATACCTTCTGCCCAAGTATTCTGGAATGGTATACATTCCCCCTCGCCAGAAATAGGGTATAAAAATGAAAGCCGCCAGCAACATGGCCGGCACGGAACCCACCCAATCAAAATTACCGACCGCTACGCCGTAGCGATACGCCTGTCCCGAAACCCCAACAAAATCCAGGGCCCCGATATCGGAAACCACGATCGACATCCCTATGGCCCAAAATGGCAAACTTTTGCCGCCCAAAAAATAATCCTCGGAACTACCGACAAACTTTTTGAAATATAGCCCCAGCAACAACATCCCCACGATGTACGCTATTACAATGAAGTAATCGATTCCGGATAGCATGAGGAGTTATTGTTGGTTGCGGATGTATCAGGTTGCAGAAAGTAAAAAAGCAAACTTTTACACCTTGTTATCCGCCTACTGTTTTTGATAGGTACAAATAAAACAGAATTCCACATACGACACCTCGTATATCTTATTGGCTTTATATGGAATATCAACCCGAATAAGACGCCTAAACCATTTTTGGATAGGTAAGGGCCAAAATATAACACGTCCCGAAATTATGATGGTATATATGTAACCTTGCGCGGTTTCAAGCC
>DASSWC010000262.1:0-4676 GCA_035705395.1 Pricia sp.
TTGGCAATCCTTGATGTCGATCCCCGCGGCATTGGGATCGGCCACTTCCAATGAGATTTTCTTTTTGCCCATGATAGGAACTTTTTAGGTTAATAAAAACAGCTCCAGGGGATGCAATTACTTATTTTGAAATTATTCCAATCGGGATTGCCACATGGGGCATCGCCATTAAGCTCAAACCCAAGCAAGGGAAAGGTATCCCTTACTTTTTGCATTCGGACCTTGATTGCTCTCGGGCTTTTTAAACACCACTGCTAAAACCGGCCTTGACATGGAGCGTAGCCTAAAGGTATGCACGTTAGCTCAAAAACTCAACTGGTTTTTCTGGTAGGAAGATTGCTCACAACGTCAAAGTTATGATCTGTTGCGGCGTGAAATCCGCAGGATTTCCCGCCTGCACCGAAGATAGAGAAACAGCAGGGATTTCCCGTCGGGAAATCCCGAGCAATTGATCATAGGTCATGTTAGCCCGCGTGTTGCCGCACCTGCGCCGCGACCGCACAATACCTTTTGCCCTGTACGCAGGCCCCTTTTTCAAGACCGTTCGATTCAGGTCCGTTCGGCCCTACATCCCGGACCTGCTTATCAGTTTGTTGGCCGTTGGCCGGGAGATCTCGAAGCTTTTGCACAGTTCCGTGATGGTGTACTTACCTGTACGCCATTCGCAGATAAATTCGATCTTTTGTTCCATAGTCGTTGTTTCTTTCCAAGGCATGATAATTTGATTTTTACATCAAATTAATACCTAAAAAAGTGTAAACTATGTGCCTTTAACTTTGTAAAGGATGTGCCTTTATCGTACCATATGCGGGCTAACGTCTCGGCTATGCTCAGTGCGGGGCTGCACGAAACTGCTTTTCCCCCACGCGATAGCCAAAATCTTTTTGTTTTGGTTTTATCCTGTCCCGCTAAAGTGCAAAATCCAAAAGATTTTGCGGTGCCGCTCGACAGGCCCGAGCCTTCGTTCAGGTACCTGTGCCCGCATTGCCCATAGGTTCTGTGCCTGTTGCACAAGTTAGGCAAAAAAGGGCGTTTTCGATCTTGCCGATCGGGGAATCGATCGTACCTTTAGGTATGCAGGGAAAAAAGGATTACCAGGAAAAGCTCTTCAACAGTTTCCAGTTGAGCGAGCGCGTACCGGGGAACAATTTCTACAGGCGCTTGAAGTCGGCCATCGACCTCGATTTTCTGTATCCCCTTACGAAGGGATATTACGGGGAGAGCGGCCAAAAGAGCATCGACCCGGTGGTGTTCTTCAAACTCTGTCTCGTCGGTTATCTTGAGAACCTTACCGGCGACCGCAAGCTTATCGACCATTGCTCGACGCGCCTTGACATCCTCTATTTCATCGGTTACGACATCGACGAGGAACTGCCCTGGCACTCCACGATAAGCAGGACGCGCCAGCTGTTTCCCGGATCGGTGTTCGAGGAGGTGTTCACCAAGATCCTGGCCATGTGCGTGGAAAAGGGGATGGTGAGCGGCCATACCCGGGCCATCGATTCCGCCCCGGTAAAGGCGAATGCCAGTATGGATACCTTGGAACTAAAAGTACCTGAAGAAAATCTGGAAGAACAACTTCGAAGGGTCCGGGCGATCAGTTCAATGGATAAGGAAACACCGCATCGTAAAAGTAAAGGCGACAGGTCGGATGAAGGTCAACGCGGTATTACTGCAAGCAAGAAGGAACTAGACGCGATAAAGGGCCGCAACAGGAAATGGGCGAAGGACCAGGACCAAAGACCAGGGGCGGGCAACAAGGGTAGCAAGTACACCAGTAACAAGACGCATTACAGTCCGACCGACCCCGATGCCAGGATAAGCGTAAAACCGGGAAAGGCCAGAAAGCTCAATTATCTCTCCCAACTGAGTGTCGATACGGCGCACCATGTGATCACCGACATCAAGGCCTATCATGCCGATGGCAAGGACAACCAGCAGCTTCCGGACATCGTGAAAAGGCTCCAACGGCGCTTATGGAAGGAAGGCCTTCTCCGGGAGAACTGCGTGGCCGACACCGGTTACAGTAGTGGCGGGAACTATGCCTTTCTGGAAGAGCGGAACCTAAAAAGCTTCATACCGCCCCACGGCACCTACAAGGGCGGGCCGGAGGGTTTCACGTACGTTGAAGGGCCGGACCATTATCTGTGTCCGAAGGGCAAGGTGATCCCGTTCAGGAAAACGTTCCCCGACCACCGCACCAGGACCAAAAAAAAGGCCTACCGTGCCTCGAGCAGGGTCTGCAAGGGCTGTCCGCTAAGGGCGAAGTGCCTGGGAAAGGTGAACGAGAAGCAGTTCACGGTCACCTATTACCGCGCCGAGTACGAGCGGAACATAGAACGGGTGGAAAGCCGGGAGGGACGCTACATGAAGGGCAAACGGCAGGGCACGGTCGAACCGGTATTCGGCACCCTGACCCAGTTCATGGGGCTGCGCAAGGTCAATACCATCGGACTTGCGCAGGCGAACAAGTGCATGCACCTATCGGCGATCGCCTATAACTTAAAGAAATACCTGAACTTCAACGGGAAACGGGCAAAAAGCGGGGCCGGGGCCCGAAGCTTTCTAAAAATGGCGGAAAAGGTGCTGTACAAGCTGCTTTTTTCCGTTCAGGACCACCCAAAATTTGTAGCCATACCGACCTGATAAAAAACGAAAGGCCTTAGAATGGCTTAGAACGGTCCGGTCTATGACCAACTAGGGGCTTGTGCAACGGTTACCATTGTTATCTGCTGGCTTTCCCGTGCTCCAAGATTTCAATGAATTTCTTTATAAACTCTTTGGTAAATTTTCCGTCTCTGTCCAAATTCGGGTCGAGAATGGTAATTTCGATGCCAATGGCTTTTCCACTTGAAAACAGAGGTTTCAATAATTCCAGAAGCTCATTATAGGTCAGTCCGTCAATTTCTCGACTGTCGACCGCAGGCATAATATTATCGTTTAGGACATCAACGTCTAGATGGATGAAAAAACCTTCCAAATCCCGTTCTCTTACCATTTCCAAGAATTGATTGGCGATATTTTCAGGTTTCTTGGTGCGAAGTTCTTTTAAGTCCGAATATTCTATGTCCGATTCTAGTATTGGCCGAACATAATTTTCATCATATTCCCGATTTCCTACACAGAACACATTTTTTTCTTCAAAATATGGTTTTTTATTTAGGATATTGGTCAATTTATCATGACCATGACCTGTTACGATTGCCAAATCCATGCCGGCCGCTCCACCAGTCTGTGACGTTTCGGGCAGAACGAAGTCCGTGTGGCCGTCCAAGAAGAACAGTCCAAAGTCTCCTTTCTGCTTTAAGGCAATGGAGCTACCGATCAAGATGCTACAGTCCCCGCCAAGGATTATCTGAAAATTACCTTCGTTTAATTGTTCTAATACGATTTGGGCTTGTTCGATAGCATACTCGATAATCTTTCTTGCATTTCTGACTCCCGATTCTTTGTCGAGTTTCATCGAGTATTTTGGCGGTTCAAGTCTTAAGGTCTTTTCAGGTTCAATCTGTTCATGAAAATTGTGCTTTTCCAACCAATCCGGTAGTTTGTTTACACCAGGTTCAATTTCAAATTCGGTTTTTTTCAATCCCAGATTTGTAGGAAATTCTAATATGTTGATTTTGCTACAATTCATTTTTCTGGTCAGCTTGCAGATAACGTCAACGCCTGGTGTATAGGTAGTGGCCCCTTTTCATAAAATTGCTCTGGGCCATTGCCTATAATACCTGTTGGCAACGGTTTTTATTTTAATTTTTAGGCTTTCGCCAAAATTAAGGATAAAAGTGACCGGGACCGTTTCGGATTCCGAACATATCGGGTCCATACTTCAACGTGCCAACCCAAGGCCATGTTTTTGTAAATGGCAAGGAACGTGGCCGCAGGGGACCGACCCGCTCAAAGGCAAAATCCAAAAGATTTTGCGGTGCCCGAAAACACGCCCAAGCCCTTCAGTTAGGCACTTACGCCCGCATTGCGTATAGGTTTTGTTGTAGCGAGTGCTTTCCGCAACCTTATGCCGTCTGCAACAGATTGATTCCCGAAAGTTCCTGTCCGATCTGGTGAATTCCGCTCAGGATTTTTTCGGTCTGCTTGGCCGAAGGTTTTTTATGTCCCTGTACGTATTGGGATAATAGGGAGGCGTTCATTCCGATTTTCTCCGCAAGAAATTTGGCGTTGATTACCTTGTAAAATTTGAAAAACTGCTTGAAGTCGATTTCAAACTTTATGTCCTTGTGGTCCGGTTTTACCGTTTCTTCCTCAAAATAGAATTCCGTCGCCTCATAGGTGTTGTTGATCAGTTCGGGAATTGATTGTCCGGTCGTAAAGATTGGATAGTCCTCCGAAAATGCCGAAAATCCTGTGTCCGTTTTCTCGACTGTCATTGTTATTTTCTTCTTTTTGGCCAGAGCTTTATTTTTTAATTCCAGCGTCCTTGAGGATTTTCTTCTCCAGGCCCTTACCCATTTCCTGGCTCCCATGGTTCGGAAATATGATTATTCCTTTTTTGGTTTCGTGCCGCATTTTTACGTGGGAGCCTTTCTGTGAGACCGCGTACCACCGTCCTTCGTCAAGATTCGGTATAGTTTGGAACATTTCATTTAGTTGTACTCTGAATTCAGATTCCAAAGGTAAATTATAATTTACTTTTTCACAAATGGAAATTCAATGCTGTT
>DASSWC010000263.1:0-4043 GCA_035705395.1 Pricia sp.
CAGAGACGTTTTTAGCATCAGCGATAGCTTCGTAAATACCTACGGCAACGCCGTCGGGAATTTTAGGTGGAACCACCTTTTCTCCGAAAAGCTGTTCTCCAACCTTTCCTTGATTTATTCGGATTATTACTATGGCCTAGAACTGGATTTCGTAGGTTTCAACTGGAACTCCGGTATCCAGAACTTCAACCTAAAATACGACCTTAAGTACTACATGGGCAATACGGTGCAGATCAACTACGGTATCAACGACATCTACTATCGGTTCAATCCAGGAAAGATCGAACCGAGCCGGGACGATTCCGGAATCGTTGAAGAGACCCTGACCCAAAAATACGCCAACGAGTTCGCGGCGTACATCGATGTGGAACACGACATCACGCCGCAGCTTCGCCTCAATTACGGACTGAGGTTCAGCAACTTCATACGATTGGGACAGGAGAAGCTCAACGTATACCAAAATGATAATCCGGTAAATTTTGACCCGACCCTGTTGGTCTATTCCGAAGCCGATCCCATCGACATCGTCACCCCAGGCCGAGGTGCTAGCCTCGCCACCTTCAACAATCTCGAGCCGCGAATTTCACTGGCTTATGTGCTAAACGAAGATAATTCCATCAAGGCAAGCTATACCCGATTGGCCCAATATCTGCACCTGCTATCGAACACCAGCTCCCCTACCCCGTTGGATGTTTGGACACCAAGCGGGCCTTTCGTGAAACCACAGCTATTGGACCAATACGCGCTCGGATATTTTAGGGATATAAAGGATGGCGATTATTCCCTGGAAACGGAAATTTTTTATAAAGATCTCCAAAACCGCATCGATTACATCAATGGGGCCAACCTGATTGCCAACGATGCCATAGAGACCGTCATTTTGAACGGGGAAGCCAGGGCCTATGGTCTGGAGTTGTTGCTTCGTAAAAACGAAGGGAAGTTTCAAGGATGGCTGGCCTATACCCTCTCAAAATCCGAGCAACGCACCCCCGGAAGGGCGCCGACGGCTATAAATGGGATATCCGATAGCGAAACCGGTATCAACTTCGGGGAGTGGTACAACACCCCCTACGACAAAACCCATGATTTCTCGCTATACGGAAGTTACGAGCTCAATAAAAAATGGAGCTTCAATGCCAATTTTGTGTACCAGACCGGGCAGCCGACCAATTACCCCGTGGGGCAGTTCAAATTTCAAGACCTTACCGTACCGTACTATGGTCTTCGAAACCAACAACACCTGCCCGACTATCACCGTTTGGATGTATCCGCCACGCTGACCCCCAAAAAGAACGCCGATAGAAATTGGAAAGGGGAATGGGTGTTCAGTATCTACAACCTTTACAGCCGACGCAACGCCGCATCGATCAGTTTCAAACAGAATGTAGATACCGGGGCCAATGAGGCCGTGCGAACCTCCATTTTCGGCATCGTACCTGCGGTGACCTATAACTTTAAATTTTAAGGGGATGAAACGCTATTTTTTAATTGGGATCGTACTTTTGGCCTTTTTAGGATGTGAGGACGTGATCGAGGTCGATACCCCGTCGGAACCCCCTCGACTTTCGGTAGACGCCCTGATTCGAATTGACACGAGCGCATCCGTCACCAATGCGGTGATCCGGTTAGGCTTGACCAGCTCCTTTTTTGACGATACCCAGGTAGCCGAAGGGGCCCGGCTCAGTATCCGGAATCCCGATTACTTACCCCTAGGACCATCGGACGGGAACCTTTTAACATTTACCGAAACGGCACCCGGCCTTTACGAAGCCTCGAAGAATACGTCATTTTTTGTCGGCGCGGACATCTTGGAACTTTCCATCGACTATAATGGGGAGCGCTATATCGCCTTTACGCCATACGTGCCAGCGGTTCCCATCGACAATTTACGCCAGGGTGAGGGGGAGTTATTTTCAGGGGAAGAGACCGAGGTTTTGGTATCGTTCACGGACAATCCCGATCGCGACGATTTTTACCTTTTCGATTTTGATTTTGGCGAGTATCTGGTGACAGAGGATGAATTTTATAGGGGCCAGACCTTCGAGTTTTCCTATTTCTATGACGAAGGGGCCAAACCGGGCCGGGAAATTAGAATAAGCCTTCTAGGGGTCGACGAAGCATTTTACAACTATATGAACCGATTAATTGTACAGGCGGGCGGCGATCAAGGGCCGTTTCAGACCCCTGCGGCCACTGTTCGCGGCAATATAATCAACGTGACGGGCATCGATGATTTGAATACCTTGGATTCCTCCGATGCCCGTACCAATTTTGCCCTGGGCTACTTTGCGGTATGCCAGACCTACAGTAGTTCCATAGTTATCGAGTAACTAAATTTGGTATCTTTGGGGTTTCCGAAAAAATGCAACCCAGTAGAACCTATGTCCCTAAACCCATTGAACGCCATTTCTCCCATCGACGGGCGTTACCGTAATAAAACAAAAGCCTTGTCCCCCTTTTTTTCCGAAGAAGCCCTCATCAAGTACCGGGTGCAGGTGGAAATCGAGTACTTTATCGCGCTCTGTGAAATACCGTTGCCCCAACTTTCGTCTTTCGACCCTGCACGATTTAAAGACTTGCGGAACATCTATACGCACTTCGATACCGCCGCCGCCGAAAATATCAAGCACATCGAAAAAACCACAAATCACGACGTAAAGGCGGTAGAATATTTTATCAAAACCGCCTTTGACGGATTGGGACTTGAAAAATACAAGGAATTCATCCATTTCGGACTGACATCGCAGGATATCAATAACACGGCCATTCCCCTATCCCTGAAAGAAGCCATGAACGAGGTCTACGTTCCCTTGTTCCATGAAATCCTAAAGAAATTATCGGATTTGTCATCCGATTGGGGAACTATTCCCATGTTGGCCCGCACGCACGGGCAACCGGCCTCCCCTACCCGCTTGGGTAAGGAAATTGCCGTTTTTGCGGAGCGCCTCGAGCAGCAGTTCGACCTACTGAACGACATCCCTTCCGCCGCCAAGTTCGGGGGCGCCACGGGAAACTTCAATGCCCACAAGATAGCGTATCCCGAAATCGACTGGAGGACTTTTGGGCAAAAGTTCGTACAGTCAACTTTGGGCCTTCACTACTCCTTCCCCACCACGCAGATCGAACATTACGACCATTTAGCCGCGCTGTTCGACGCCTTAAAACGCATAAACACTATCGTACTGGACCTAAACCGGGATTTTTGGACCTACATCTCGATGGACTATTTCAAGCAAAAAATCAAAAAGGGGGAAGTCGGCTCCTCGGCCATGCCTCATAAGGTAAACCCGATTGATTTCGAAAATTCCGAAGGAAACTTGGGGCTTGCCAACGCCCTTTTTGAGCATTTATCCGCCAAATTGCCGGTTTCCCGATTACAGCGTGACCTGACCGATAGCACCGTGTTACGGAATGTGGGTGTGCCGTTCGCCCATACCTTGATCGCGTTCCGATCGACGCTAAAGGGATTGGACAAGCTACTGCTCAACCCCGCCAAATTGGTGCAGGACCTGGACAATAATTGGGCGGTGGTCGCCGAGGCCATCCAGACCATTTTACGGCGTGAGGGCCATCCAAACCCGTACGAGACCTTAAAGGGATTGACCCGTACGAATTCCAAGATCGACGTCCAGTCCATTACCGATTTTATAGATTCCCTTGCCGTATCCGGCGCCGTCAAAGCGGAGATGAAGGCTATCACCCCTTCCAACTATACCGGTATTTAAACAGGGGGATTTTCCGAATCCTACATCCTCGAAATCAATATGTCACCTAGTTTTGCTATATTGTCTATATATAATGCGATTTAAATTCGCCAAAAACGGAGCCAGACCATGGAGGAAAAATTTTCAGTAGAAGACGCCATCGGCAAACTTTGGGACAAAATGGACGGATGGTTGGAAGCCATCATCCTTAAACTGCCGAACATCGCTCTGGCTATTGTGGTGATGATCATTTTCTATTTTATCGCCCGGGGGCTGCGCAATCTTTTCAGGCAAACCCTGTTAAAAAGGATTGCCCAGGTTTCCATTCAACAGATTGTT